>NZ_KE148515.1:0-2492 GCF_000410615.1 Novosphingobium sp. B-7
CGGCGGCTGGGTCGATGAGCCGCACACCGCCAAGGGCTACCAGTCGGACTATGATCTGCTCATCATCGTCAACGACAAGCGCCTGACCGACCGGGTCAAGTACTGGGCCAAGGTCGATGACCGGCTGATGCGCGAGTACGGCATTGCCGGTACGATCAAGACCCCGGTCAATTTCATCGTTCACACCCTGCAGGAGGTGAACGACGGGCTGGCCCATGGGCGCTACTTCTTCATGGACGTGGCCCGCGATGGCATCGCGCTTTACCAGAGCGACGATACCGAACTGCACCAGCCCAAGCCGAAGACGCCGCATGCGGCGCTGGCCATGGCGCAGGAGTATTTTGAGGAGTGGATGCCCACGGCCCAGCAGTTTCTAATCCAAGGTAATGAAGCAGCGCAGCGCGGATGGCACAACAAAGCTGCTTTCGAACTCCATCAGGCCGCAGAACGCCTTTACCACTGCGTCCTTCTCGTGGTGACCTTCTACACCCCGCACGTCCACAATTTGGCGTTCCTACGCACCCAGGCTGAGCGGCTGGACGTCCGGCTGGTCCACGTCTGGCCCAGCGACAACCGCAAGCAGCGCGCGATGTTCGAGAAACTGAAGGAAGCCTACGTCAAGGCGCGCTATTCCAAGCACTACCGGATCACCGAAGAGGAACTGGCCTGGCTGGGCGAGCAGGTCGAGGAACTCGGCCGCGTCGTTCATGCCATCTGTTCGGAACGCATCGCCCAGCTGGAAGCGACAGCGCGGCAGGCGGGCTAGCGGCCAGGATTTGAAATCGGCGGTCTTGTTCCGGGCGCATCTAAAAGAGCGGGGTGAACGATGGAGCAGGCCCTTGTCGCGTCACTCAAAGTGGTGGCGCACGTCATGGAGAACGCCCAGGATCCCTGGTGGATTATCGCGAGTGCGGCGGTCGCGTTGCATGGCGCCGATCCCGGGCCTGTTGGGGACGTCGATGTCCTTCTCAGTCTTTCCGATGCACGGCGGATAATCCCCACGTTGGGCCTTGCCCTTCAAAGCGGCTCTCATCATGCCGAATACCGCTCGACCATTTTTGCAACCTGGGGCGAGCCGCCACTGCCGGTTGAACTCATGGCCGGGTTCCATCACTGCCAGGATGGTCACTGGCGCGCTATCGTTCCAGCAACACGCCAGCGGATCGCGTTGGACAGCAAAACCTTGTTCATTCCCGATCGCACCGAACTGGGGAATCTCTTGCAGTCCTTCGGCCGGCCCAAGGACCTCGCACGGGCAGCGCGCCTCGCTGCGCTTTCTGCGTGAGGCATGCCATTTGCAGTTGCACCGGCAGTCACAAGACGTGTCGCGTAACCTGTGACTGCCGGTACAGCACAGAGCTTTAGCAGATCGCGCACGTCTGTGAATTGGTTTCCTCCGAAATGGCGATACCGGTAAGAGGTTTGCCGAGATGCCTATCAGAGCAATCCGTTTAACGCCCAATCGAACGACAACGTCTCCATATGCCCGTCTTGTCTGTTCATCAGAATTGGTTCGACGTCCCGTTATAAGCCAGCCCAGGGTTACGATACGGCATGGTGATTTGAGCGGGTGACGTCCTGCCTGACGTCCGGCTGACATTCAGCAAGCCGTGCGGGCGTCTGCACTGCTATCTGCCGCCACCGTGTCGCTGCCTTGCGGGATGTGCCGACGCGCAGTGGCTACTTGGTTGGCGCTGCTGTTCAGCCGTCTGCCGTCTGACTTCCTCCGATTGCATCGACCAGCATTGCAGCCAGCGCTTCTTCCGCGCGGGCGCGGGCCGATGCATCCTTGGCGGCAAGATCGTGGCGAAGCCACTGCGGTGCGCGTTCGATGACTCCGAGAATGCGGGTTTTGGTCTTGTCGCCCATGCATGTCCCTATGGCGACGCGGCTGGCGTGGGGCAACGTGCTGGCGACGGGTTGCGGAACGAGCGTTGCTGGCTGCTCAATCTTTGTCCTCGGTATCGGCAAAAGCCCGCTTGCCGCGTCGCCGCCACAACGCGAGTTGAGTGCCGGTCTCGTCGGTTCGCAGCTTCGCTGCCGCCTCGACCAGCAGCCCGAGGATCACGGCACGATCATCATCGGTCAGTTCAACGAGGCCCGCCTTGGCAATGAGGCCACCCAGTTCGATCAACAGCCTTGTCCGCTCTTTCCGCTTCACCTGCCAGGCTCGCGTGTCATGCCGCGCCTGTTGCAGCGCCAGGCGATGGCGCGCGCTGCTCGTGCGGCGCTGCTGGTTGCGCGTTGTCGCCAGTGCGCTGGCCAGTCGTCTGTTCGGACCGCGCGCCAGAAAGAACGCGGCGCCGCGTTTGCGCCATGCCTCCCGTCGTTGCGGATCGGTGATGGCGGCAATCGACAGCAGCGCGCCGGCCAGCTCCTCAATGGGCATTGCGTTGGCGCCGGTCGCCTCGACCAGTTCGCCAAGCTGGCTCTGCTTGCGTGCCTTGAGTTGCCTGGCCTTGGCGGTCAGCGCCTTGAGGTCCTCGTCATAG
>NZ_KE148515.1:2800-6803 GCF_000410615.1 Novosphingobium sp. B-7
AGCGGCTCGACCGGCACCACGATTTCTCCAACAAGACCGGCGTCGTGCACAGTGAAGTCATGCTGCCCGAAGGCGCGCCGGAAGAGTGGCGCGATCGGGCGAAGCTGTGGAACGCTGTCGAAGCGGTGGAGGTGCGCAAGGACGCGCAGCTCGCCCGCGAGATCGAGTTCGCCATTCCGCGCGAGATGAGCCAGGCCGATGGCATCCAATTGGCGCGGGATTTCGTGCAAAGGGAGTTCGTCGACCGCGGCATGGTGGCCGATCTCAATGTGCATTGGGATGTGGGGGCAGACGGCCTCGCCAAGCCGCATGCCCATGTGATGCTGGCGATGCGCGAAGTTGGGGAGAATGGCTTCGGCGCCAAGGTGCGCGAGTGGAACAGGACCGAACTGCTCACCCACTGGCGCGAAGCTTGGGCGGAGCACGTCAATGGCCGGCTGGCCCAGCTCGATATCGACGCGCGGATCGATCACCGGAGTCTCGAGGCCCAGGGCATCGACCTGGAGCCGCAGAACAAGATCGGCCCGGCCGCCGCGCGCATGGCGCAGGAAGGGCTGGTGCGCGAGCGGCTGGAAGAGCATTTTGCCATCGCCAGGAGCAATGGCGAGAAGATCCTCGAAAACCCCGGTATCGCGCTCGATGCCATCACCCACCAACAGGCCACCTTCACGTCCCGCGACCTTGCCGCGTTCGTGCACCGCCACAGCGAAGGGAAGGACCAGTTCGACGCCGTGCTGGCGGCGGTGCGGGGCTCGCCCGATCTGGTGCGCCTGGGGCCAGACGGACGCGGCGAGGAGCGCTTTACCTCGCGCGCCATGCTCGAGACCGAACAGCGGCTCGAGGTGGCCACGGCCAGGCTCGACGCTGACCGCTATCATGGCGTGCCGGCGCGTCATCTGAATGCCGCGTTGGACCGCGCCGAAGCGCGCGGCCTGGTGCTGTCGGTCGAGCAGCGCCATGCGCTCAAGCATGTCACCGGCGGTAGCGGTATTGCCAACGTGATCGGCTATGCCGGCACCGGCAAAAGCGCGATGCTGGGCGTGGCCCGCGAGGCCTGGGAGAAAGCCGGCTACGATGTGCGCGGCATTGCCCTCTCCGGTATTGCCGCCGAGAACCTGGAAAACGGCTCGGGCATTGCCTCGCGCACCATTGCCAGTCTCGAGCACCAGTGGGCGCAGGGACGCGAGACCCTTGAACCCAATTCTATCCTGGTGATCGACGAAGCCGGGATGATCGGCACGCGCCAGATGGAACGTGTGATCAGCACGGCCCAGCAACAGGGCGCCAAGGTCGTGCTGGTCGGCGATCCGCAGCAACTCCAGGCCATCGAAGCCGGCGCGGCCTTCCGCAGCATGGCCGAGCGGCATGGCGCCGTCGAGATCACCGAAGTGCGCCGCCAGGCCGAGGAATGGCAGCGCGATGCCACGCGGCACTTGGCAACGGGGCGGACGGGCGAGGCGATTGAAGCCTATCATGCGGCCGGTCTGGTGGTCGAATCACGCACCCGCGAATCGGCGCGCGATGCCTTGATCGAGCGCTGGGATGCCGATCGGCAGGCCCATCCCGAGGCCAGCCGGCTTATTCTCACCCACACCAATGCAGAATGCGATGAACTGAATGCGCAGGCCCGGGATCGTCTGCGCGATCATGGCACGCTGGGTGCCGATGTCGCGGTCGAGACCAACCGTGGCACGCGCTTGTTTGCCGAGCAGGACCGCATCATGTTCCTGCGCAACGAACGCGAACTGGGTGTGAAGAATGGCATGCTGGGCACCATCGAGCGGGTTGATCGCACCGGCATGGCGGTGCGGCTCGACGATGGCCGCGCCGTGGCGTTCGACCACAAGGACTATGCCGACCTCACCCATGGCTACGCTGCCACCGTACACAAGGCGCAAGGGGCCACGCTCGACCGGGTCCATGTCCTGGCCACGCCGGGGCTCGATCGCCATGGCGCCTATGTCGCGCTGTCGCGGCATCGTGATCATGTCGAGTTGCATTACGCCAGGACCGACTTTGCCGACCGCGAGCGGCTGGCCGCGCGGCTATCGCGCGACCGGTCCAAGGACATGGTGCGGGATTATGCCGGCAAGGAGCACGAACAACGAGCACACAAAGCCGAGCCGTCGCTACAGCCCCCAGCCAGCGCAGAACAACCCGAGCGCAAGCAGGGGCGCTTTGCCGGGTTGCGGCTCAGCGTGCCCAGCTTTGCCAGGCCGCCGGCCCAGGATCAGCAGGCAACCCACGAACACACCAAGCCGGCCTTGGCAGCAGCGCAGTACATCCAGACCAGGCCCAGCCTCGACCAGGCGGTCGAGCGCTATGCCCGCGCCACGGCGGAGATCGACCGCATGACCAGACAGCAGCTCCCCGCGCTCGAATACCAGAAGACCGCGCAGGCCCGCGCGGCGCAGGCGCTCGATGCGCTCCCCGGCGGCAGCGCTCGCGATCTCGACACCGCGTTCCAGCGCAATCCGAGCCTCATGGCCGAAGCCGCCACCGGCCGCACCACCACCGCCATCCGCGCCATGCAGCTCGAAGCCGAGATCCGCGCCAATCCCGAATTGCGCGCCGATCGCTTTGTCGAGTCCTGGCAGCAGCTTCAGGCCCAGCGCGGCCGTCTCACTGGCAGCAGCAACCGCGAGGCGCGCCAGCAGGTCGAAGGCCAGATGCGCGCCATGGCCCAGGGCCTGGAGAAGGACCACGCACTGGGCAATGCCCTTAGCAAGCGCGGGAACCAACTGATCGGCAAGCAATGGTCGCGGGAATGGTCGCCGGGCGTCAGTGGCCATGACATCAGCGAAGCGGCCAGGACCAGGTCGATCGCCCAGCAACTGACCCATTCGCTCGAGCGCGGGCGTGACCGGGGGATGGGGCTGTGACCAACAATTCCGCCAACCGCGCAAGCACCGAGTCAGACCTCGACCGTCCGGAAGTGGCGTTCGAGGCCATGACCCACAAGCTTGCCGTCCTGATCGCCGCCGTCGAAGGCTTTGCCGCCAGGCAGCAGGAACTGCACAGCCGCGACTACACCGAGGACCTGGCCCGTATCCATGCCTGCCAGGACGATGCGGCGGCCGCGATCGAGACGCTGGCCAGCAGTCCCGCGCTGCAGCTGACGCCCGAGACCATTGCCGGCCAGATCTATCATGCCACGGCCAGGGCAACTGAGGTTGAACGACAGCACTTTGGCGCTGCACGAATCGATCTGGATCGCACCGTCCTCACGATCAACGACATCGTGCAATCCATCCTGAGGGGGCTTCAGCAACTGCGCTGGCTGGGTGTCGCAGCGGCCATTGGAGTGATGACGGGCTTCCTGCTGGGTTGGGTGGTTCCGGACGTCGTTGACCGGGCGGTGCCAGAAGGCTTGCATTGGCCGGAGGAGCGTGCGGCCAGCCTTCTCCAGCGCGATGGTTGGGCGGCTGGGGAGCGGATGCTGCAGGGGTCCGATCCGCAGCGGTGGCAGGCGTTGCGGGAAGCTGCCAGCGTTTGGGCGAGCAATGCCAAAGCGCTGGAAGACTGCCAGCGGCGGGCGGCGAAGGGCGGAAAGGGCGTGAACTGCTCGATCTTGGTAGGCGATCCGCAAAGGTAGGCGCGGAACCGATTTCGTCCGGGATGGCGGACTGACCGGAACGGCATCTCTGGTTCTGGAATCGCCCCAAGATGCCTTTCGTTCACCCACTTAGCGCATCTGCTTTGGGAGCAGAGGGTCGGGGCGGCAAAGGCGGACATTCCGAAAGGGCAGCTTCCAATCAAGGGAGAGGGTTGGCTGCTCTTCAATTAGCTAGGTTTGAGGCTGCTCCTGCGGGCTGACCAGGACGGCATCCTCAGTGAAGGACTGGCCCGCACTGTCTTTCGTTCACCAAGTCCGGCATCGCGAAAGCGAATGAGTGTGTGAGCGATACTCCAGCACGGATCTTCAGGTCGACTAAAGGAGCCGGACTACTTTTGGTTCGTCTGGCGAGGATCGCTAAGCCGCTTGTAGCGCGACAAACTGGAT
>NZ_KE148516.1:0-224 GCF_000410615.1 Novosphingobium sp. B-7
TCAGGCCTGGCCATGGGCCATCGACGCGGCCGACGCGCCACAGGTACTGCCGCGCTGGCCGTTCGCGCCCGCTGTGATCGAACTGACCACGGCGGCACACGATCCGGCCGCGCCGCCGCTGACCTGGCCCGAAAGCGCGGCTACCGCCGATGCCCTGCTTGCCGCGCAGGGCAGCCCGGTGGCGGTTTTTGCCCTCTCGCCCAACGATTTCAACCTGGGCGACG
>NZ_KE148516.1:440-10409 GCF_000410615.1 Novosphingobium sp. B-7
GCCTTTGCCGACGTCACCGCGCCGGTGCGCGACGCGTTCTGGCAATGGTTTTCCAGCTATGCCCCCCTCGCCCGCCTGGTGGCGCCGCGTGGCTGCGTGGCCGCGGTGGAAACCACGCTGCACGCCCTGCCCGGCAGCGCGGCGGCGTTTCCCGATGAACTCGTGGCGCGGCTGGCCTATCGCCACGCGCTGGCGGTGCGCACCGCTGCGCGCGTGCACGCCCGCGTGCCCGATCGCCTGCTCGCCGCGCCGTGCGAAACCGAGGCCGATCAATCCGACCGCATCCGCCGCCAATTGCTGCTGCTGGAACTCTCGGCCGACGAAGCACTGGGCCACCACCTGGGTGACCACGTCCTGCAGTTCTGGATCACGCCCGAAGACCTTGCCGCGCGACAGTTTGCCGCCGTCGAGGTGACCGCGCCCGCCGTCTGAGCCGATTCCCACCCGGAACGGTGGCGCTTTTGCTGGTCAGCCACACAAACTTACCGTCGCCAGGGGTGGCCAAGCCGGACTCCACCCCCTAGCCTGCGCGGCATGGCAGGCCAGCTTCTTCCCACGTCCGCACTTTCCGATGCCCTGGTGATCCTAGGGGCGGCGGGTATCGTCATTCCCGCCTTTGCGCGCTTTCGCATCACGCCGATCATTGGCTTCATCCTGGTTGGCCTGCTGGTGGGCCCCTATGGCCTGGGCTCGCTGGCGCAGCAGCTGCCCTGGCTGCACTACATCACGATATCCAATCCCCACGCGATAGAGCCGTTTGCCGAGTTCGGCATCATCCTGCTGCTGTTCGAGATTGGCCTGGAACTGTCGTTCAATCGCCTGTGGTCGATGCGGCGGCTGGTGTTCGGGCTGGGCGCGATGGAACTGATCGGCTCGGCGCTGCTCGTGGGCCTGGGCCTTATGCTGCTGGGCCAGCCGGTCGCCGGGGCGCTGGGCCTGGGTCTGGCGCTGGCGCTCTCGTCTACCGCGCTGGTACTGCCGATCTCGGGCACGCAGGGGCCGGTTGGCCGCGCCGCGCTGTCAATGTTGCTGTTCGAAGATATCGCGCTGGTGCCGATCATCTTCCTGCTCGGCGCCATGGCCCCGGTGGCAGCGGCCAACGCGCCCAGCCTGGTCGAAACCTTGTGGAAGGGTGGCGCTGTGATCGTCGCGCTGCTGGTGTTCGGACGGTTCGGCCTGCCCCCGCTGTTTGCCCAGGCCGCCAAGACCAAGAGCCCCGAACTGTTCCTGGCCGCCAGCCTGCTGGTGGTGATCGTGGCGGCTCTCGCCACCGGCGCGGCCGGCCTGTCGCCCATCATGGGCGCATTGCTCGCCGGCCTGCTGATCGCCGAAACCGAGTATCATGGCGAGGTTGAGGCAATCACCAAGCCGTTCAAGGGCCTGGCGCTGGGCGTGTTCCTGATCACCGTGGGCATGGGGATCGACCTGCGCGTGCTGGTGGCCAATTTCGGCCCGCTGGCGCTGGGCGTGCTGGGCGTGGTCGTGGCCAAGGCCGTGGTGACCGGTCTGCTGCTGCTGTTCTGGGGCAAGGAACGGTCGACTGCGATCGAGACCGGCATTCTCATGTCCAGCCCATCGGAAACCACGCTGATCGTTTTGGGCACGGCGGCGCAGGCCCAGTTGATCCAGCCGGCCACCGCGCAGTTCTGGCAGATCGTGACCGCCATCGGCCTTACCATCACGCCGCTGCTGGCCAAAGTGGGCCAGGTGGGCGCGGGCCGCGTGCGCAATCGCGCCCGGGCGGACGAGGTCGCTGTGGAAGAACCTGAAGGCCGCCGCACCGTGATCCTGGGCTTTGGCCGCGTCGGCCGCCTGATCGGCGAGATGCTCGCCGAACATGGCCGCCCCTACCTCGCGCTCGATGCCGAACCGGCCGTGGTCCGCGCCGCGCGCGCCGCCGGGCTGCCGGTGCTGTTCGGCAATATCGACAGCGCTGCGGTGATCGACCGGCTCAATCTGGCTGACGCCAGCGCGGTGATCGTGACCATGGACGAGCCGGTGCTGGCGCTGCGCATCGTGCGCAAGCTGCGCACCCTGGCGCCAGATGTGCCGATCATCGTGCGCGCGCGCGATCCCGGCCACGCGGCGCAGCTCTATCGTGCCGGAGCCAGCCACGCCGTGCCCGAAACGCTGGAAAGCTCACTGCAACTGTCAGAAGCGGTGCTGGTCGACCTGGGTGTGCCAATGGGCCCAGTGATCGCCTCGATTCACGAAAAGCGCGATCAGTTTCGCCAGCAGATCATGGCCGAGGGCGAACTCGCCGCGCCGCCGCGCCTCAAGGCGAGCCGTTTGCGCGAGCGGTAACGGAAGGAAGGATAAGGCCCCTCCACCAGCCTGCGGCTGGTCCCCCTCCCCACCCTGTGGGGAGGTGGCAGCCCGAAGGGTTGACAGAGGGGCTGGTGAACAACCAACCCCTCCAACACCAGAAAATTACCCGGCGAGCACGGCCTTGGCCGCAGCCAGCGCATCGGCCGCCTTGCTGCCATCGGGGCCTCCGCCCTGCGCCATGTCCGGCCGGCCACCGCCGCCCTTGCCGCCCAGCGCTTCCACGCCGGCGCGGACCAGATCGACGGCGCTGACCTTGCCAGCCAGATCCTCGGTTACCGCCGCTGCGATCGAGGCGCGGCCATCGTTGACCGCGACGATCACCGCCACGCCCGAACCGATGCGCTGCTTGGCCTGGTCGAGCAACCCGCGCAGCTCCTTGGGATCGAGCCCGTCGAGCACCTGGCCCGAGAACGTCACGCCGCCCACGCTTTCGTCGGCTGCCTCGGCCTTGGCGCCGCCACCACCCAGGGCCAGCGCCTTCTTGGCTTCGGCCAGTTCGCGCTCCAGCTTGCGCCGTTCCTCGATCAGCGCGGCCACGCGCGCTTCCACGTCATCAGGCGTGGTGCGCAGCAGGCTGGCAGTGTGCTTGAGCGCGTCTTCGCGGCCAATCAGCCACTGCCGCGCGCCTTCGCCGGTCAGCGCCTCGATCCGGCGCACACCCGAAGACACCGCGCTCTCACCCACGATGCGGAACACGCCGATATCACCGAGCGCGCGCACGTGGGTGCCGCCGCACAGTTCCACCGAATAGACCTTGTCCGTGGTGCGGCCCATCGACAGCACGCGCACTTCATCGCCATACTTTTCACCGAACAGCGCCATGGCACCGGCAGCGATGGCGTCATCGGGCGTCATCAGGCGGGTGTTGACTGCCTCGTTGGCGCGGATTTCCGCGTTCACTTCGGTTTCGATCGCGGCGATATCGTCCGCGCTCAGCGCCGTGGGATGCGAAAAGTCGAAGCGCAGGCGATCGGGCGCAACCAGCGAGCCCTTTTGCGTGACATGCGCGCCCAAACGGTTGCGCAGTGCCTGATGCAGCAGGTGCGTGGCGGAATGGTTGGCGCGCGTGGCATCGCGGCGCACCACGTCGACCGCCAGTTGCACGGCATCGCCCACGCGGATCGTGCCGGCATCGACCACGGCCTGGTGGGCGTGCAGGCGGCCGAGCGGCTTGGCCGTGTCGGTCACCGTCAGCTTGAGGCCATCGGCGCCGGCGATCGTACCGGCATCGCCCATCTGGCCGCCGCTTTCGCCATAGAACGGCGTCTGGTTGGTCAGCACGGTCACCGTGTCGCCGGCCTGGGCTTCGGTAACTTCAACGCCGTCCTTGACCAGGGCCACGACAACGCCCTCACCGCTCGTGGCGGTGTAGCCGGTGAACTCGGTCGCGCCTTCGCGCTCGGCGATGTCGAACCACACTTCGCTCGATGCCGCCTCGCCCGAACCCTTCCACGCAGCGCGCGCGGCGGCCTTCTGCTGGGCCATGGCCGCGTCAAAGCCTTGGCGATCGACGCTCACGCCACGGGCGCGCAGCGCGTCTTCGGTGAGGTCATAGGGGAAGCCGAACGTGTCATAGAGGCGGAACGCGGTTTCACCAGGCAGCTTGTCGCCTTCGCCCAGGCCAGCCGAGGCTTCGTCGAGCAGGCGCAGGCCGTTCGACAGCGTCTGGCGGAAACGGGTTTCCTCGCGCTGCAGCACTTCCTCGATCAGGGGCTGGGCACGGCCCAGTTCGGGATAGGCCTGGCCCATTTCCGTCACCAGCGAACCCACCAGGCGGTGCATCAGCGGGTCTTTGGCGCCCAGCAGGTGGGCGTGGCGCATGGCGCGGCGCATGATCCGGCGCAGCACATAGCCGCGTCCTTCGTTCGACGGCAGCACGCCATCGGCCAGCAGGAAGCTGGACGAGCGCAGGTGATCGGCGATCACGCGGTGGCTGGCGGTGTGTTCGCCGGTGGCCTTCACGCCGGTCAGGCTTTCCGAGGCGGCGATCAGCGCGCGGAACGTGTCGGTATCATAGTTGTCGTGCTCACCCTGGAGCACGGCGGCAATGCGTTCAAGCCCCATGCCGGTATCGATCGAGGGCTTGGGCAGCTCACCGACGATCTCGCCGGCGGCCTGCTCGAACTGCATGAACACGAGGTTCCAGATTTCGATGAAACGATCGCCATCCTCGTCCGGGCTGCCCGGAGGGCCACCAGCGATATGCGCGCCGTGATCGTAGAAGATTTCCGAGCACGGGCCGCATGGGCCATCATCGCCCATCGCCCAGAAATTGTCCTTGGTGGCGATGCGGATGATCTTGTCGTCGGGCAGTCCGGCAATCTTGCGCCACAGTGCGGCGGCGTCTTCATCGGTGTGATAGACGGTGACCAGCAGCTTTTCGGCAGGAATGCCCCAAACCTTGGTCAGCAGAGTCCAGGCGTTGGTGATCGCCTGTTCCTTGAAGTAATCGCCGAACGAGAAATTGCCCAGCATTTCGAAGAACGTGTGGTGCCGCGCGGTATAGCCCACGTTATCCAGATCGTTGTGCTTGCCCCCGGCGCGCACGCACTTCTGCGAAGACGTGGCGCGCGGAATGCTGCGCGTTTCCAGGCCCGTGAAGACGTTCTTGAACGGGACCATGCCCGCATTGGTGAACATCAGCGTCGGGTCGTTGTAAGGAACGAGCGGCGCGGATGGCACCACTTCGTGGCCTTGCGAGCCGAAGTATTCCAGGAAGGACCGGCGGATTTCGTTCGTCGAAGTCATGCCCCGCCGATTAGGCGAGGCGTGGCTTGGGAACAAGCGGGATTCATCGCTAACCGTGATCGCATTACGCTTTCGTGGCGGTAACGATCCAGGCGGCAGCGGAGAACATGACTTTGCCATCACGGGTGTGCGCGGCGATCACGTCGCGCAGCCGCTGCTCGATCCCGGCGCGGTCAGCCTCCGCTGCCTGGCGCAGGGCCGAGGCGGCCGGCCCGATGCGGCGGAACAGGGTCAGGGCCTGCTCGGCGGCATCGGGCCCCTCGCCTGCCAGATAGGCGAAATCGTGGGGCGTGAAGGCTAGGTCTGTCCAGCCCGCCAGCATGGCCCGCACATGATCGGGATCGGCAAAGGCAAACGGGCCTGGAGAAAAGGGGTTGGGCGCACGCGGATCAGTAGGCTGCGCGGGCGGTGGCACCAAGCCGGCCATCGCGCTGGCCCAGGCGTTTTCGGCCGGCGTGCGAAAGCACGAGAACACCAGCCGCGCCCCCGGCGCCGCCACGGCGGCCAGATGGGCAAAGGCGGCGGGCGGATCGGCAAAGAACATCACCCCGTGGCGCGATACCAGCAGATCGGGCATGAACGCAGGATCCTGCCATTGGCTGGCATCGGCGATGGCAAAGCGCACATTGGCGCGGCCGGCCCCACGCTGCTGCGCGGCAGCGATGAGATCAGCGGACAGGTCGATCCCGCATACCGCGCCCTTGGGTCTGGCAGCGGCCAGCGACAAGGCCAGTTCGCCCGCACCGCAACCGATGTCGAGCACCCGATGGCCGGGCATGGCAGCGATCGTTGCCAGCAAGGCCGGGGTCAGCTGCGCAAAGGTGCGATCGGTGCGCTGCCATTCTTCTGCCCAGGCGCGGCCGACGCCGCCCTGCCAATCCATCGCCTGTGTCATGCTGCCGGTATAAACGATCGCCGCGAGCTTGGCGACAGCGGCGCTTGCGTCACGCCCTGATCCTGGCGTTGTCGCCGGGATGAAAGACTTTGCCTGGCCAAAACGCCAGCGGCGCGCCGTTCACCAGGAACGACGCGCCGGGAGCAAGGAACGGCAGGGCGTGGCGCGGCAGCCTGCCGCCATCGCGCCCTGCGGATCAGATCAACGCCTGATCAGATATCGTCATCAGCGTCAGGGCCGGCCATCAGGCCTTCGGCCACCTGCTCGGTCCGGCCACGGATCGCCGCTTCCAGGCGATCGCGCAGTTCGGTGTTTTCGCGCAGGAAGTTCTTGGCGTTTTCGCGGCCCTGGCCGATGCGCACCGAGTCATAGCTGAACCATGCGCCCGACTTTTCAACCAGGCCGGCCTTGACGCCCAGATCGAGGATTTCGCCGATCTTGGAGATGCCTTCGCCATACATGATGTCGAATTCCACCTGCTTGAACGGCGGGGCGACCTTGTTCTTGACGACCTTCACCCGGGTGGTGTTGCCGGTGATTTCGTCGCGATCCTTGATCTGGCCGGTGCGGCGAATGTCGAGACGGCACGAAGCATAGAACTTGAGCGCGTTGCCGCCGGTGGTGGTTTCCGGGTTGCCGTACATCACACCGATCTTCATGCGCACCTGGTTGATGAAGATCACCATGCAGCGCGAACGGCTGATCGAACCGGTCAGCTTGCGCAGTGCCTGGCTCATCAGGCGGGCTTGCAGGCCGACGTGGCTGTCGCCCATTTCGCCTTCGATTTCGGCACGGGGCACCAGCGCGGCGACCGAGTCGACCACGAGAATATCGATCGCGTTGGAGCGGACCAGCGTATCGACGATTTCCAGCGCCTGCTCGCCGGTGTCGGGCTGCGAGACGATCAGTTCATCGATGTTGACGCCCAGCTTCTTGGCATAGACCGGATCGAGCGCGTGTTCGGCGTCAACGAAGGCCGCCGTGCCGCCGGTCTTCTGGGCCTCGGCAATGGCGTGCAGCGCCAGGGTGGTCTTGCCCGAGCTTTCCGGGCCATAGATTTCGATGATGCGGCCGCGTGGCAGGCCGCCGATGCCCAGCGCGATGTCCAGCCCGAGCGAGCCGGTGGAAATCGCTTCCACCTGCATCGTCTCCTTGGAGCCCAGCTTCATCACCGAGCCCTTGCCGAATGCGCGGTCGATCTGGGCCAGTGCGGCGTCTAGCGCCTTCTGACGATCCATGTCCTTTTCTTTGCCTTCCTGAATGAGCTTGAGCTGCGCCGCCATGGCTGCTTCCCCTTGCCTAGAGATGGCTGACACGAACCGTCAACACGCAGAACAATGTACTTATTCTGTTCCAATGGAACAAGAGGGGAACGAAAAATTCTCTCCAGAGCGGAGACAATTCCCGCTGCGCACTGGAAACATGGGGATTTCAGGGACTTTTTCAAGCTCTCCGGCACCGCAAGCCACGCTCGGCATGGCATTTCTTCGGTGTGGGAAAATGCTGCCATCGTGGCGGAATTGGCGACTCAGCTGGCCTATCGACCGCCCCTCCGTCAGGCCTGCGGCCTGCCACCTCCCCACCTTGTGGGGAGGATTTTGAAGGTCCTCCCCACATCGTGGGGACGGGAACCGCCCGCGCAGCGGGTGGTGGAGGGGCAATCACTCCCCGCGCAGCACCTGTTCCACCGCCGCCACGATCTGCGCCACCGAAAACGGCTTGGCCAGGAAATGCATGTTGGGGATGTCGATCTCGCGGCGGAGCTGTTCCTCGGCATAGCCTGACATAAACAGCACCGGCAGATCGGGCTTCACCCGGCGAATCTCGCGCGCCATGGCCGGCCCGTCCATCGAAGGCATGACCACGTCGGACACCACCAGGTCGATATCCCCGCCAACCGCCATGATGCGTGACAGCGCCTCCAGGCCGTCCTCGCCATCGGCCGCCGTGGTCACCTCATAGCCCTGGCGGACCAGCGCCCGTTCGGCCACGGCGCGCACGGTGTCCTCGTCCTCTACCAAGAGCACGCGCCCACCACCGGTCCATTGCGTGCGGCGCGTCTCGCCCTTGGGCTTGGCCGCTTCCACGGCCTCGGCCGGATCGGGCACATGCACCGGCAGGTAGATGGTAAAGCGCGTGCCCTTGCCCACCTCGCTATCGGCAAAGATGAAGCCCCCCGATTGCTTGACGATGCCATAGACAGTGGAAAGGCCAAGGCCGGTGCCCTTGCCCTTTTCCTTGGTGGTGAAGAACGGTTCGAAGATCTTGCCGATCTGCGAGGGCTTGATGCCGTGCCCGGTGTCTTCCACCACCAGCGCGGTATAGTCTGCCACGGGCAGGATTTCGCTTTTCATCGCCCGCACGTCATTGGCGCTCACCCGCCGCGTGGCGATGCGCAGCGTGCCGCCGGTCTTGGTATCGGCGCCGTTGGCGGTCATCGCATCGCGGGCATTGACGGCAAGGTTGAGCAACACCTGCTCCAGCTGCACCGGATCGGCGCGGACCAGGCCCAGATCGCGATCGTGGGTCACGTCGAGCTGGATCTTCTCGCCCAACAGGCGCTTGAGCAGGGTGGAAACCTCGGCCACCACATCGGGCAGTTGCAGCACTTCGGGGCGCAGCGTCTGCTGGCGCGAAAAGGCCAGCAATTGCCGGGTGAGCGAGGCCGCGCGGTTGGAATTGGCCTTGATCTGCTGGATATCGTCGTAATCGCTGTCGCCCGGCGTGTGGCGCATCAGGATCAGATCGCAATAGCCGATGATCGCGGTAAGCACATTGTTGAAATCGTGCGCCCCGCCGCCGGCGAGCTGGCCCACCGCCTGCATCTTTGTGGCCTGGGCAATCTCGCGCTTGAGGCGGGCTTCCTCGGTCGAATCCTTGAGGCTGAGCAGCACGGCCCCCTCGCCCATGCCGCGCACGCCGGCGAGGCTGAGCGAAACCGGCTCTTCGGGCGAGGCGCGCAGGCGCACCGCCACGTCGCCCGCCGTGGGCGCGCCCTGGGTATAGCGGCGGACGGCATCGGCCAGCGCGCCCTTGTCTTCGCGGATCACCAGGTCGGAGGGATAGGGCGGCGGCACGGTATCGTCATGGCCGGCCGCGCGCAGGAACGCACGATTGGCAAAGAGGAAGCGGCCATCGCGATCGGTCATCGCCAGGCCCAGCGGCAGGCGCGAGAGCAGCGCCTCGATCTGCGGCAGCCCGGCGCGCGCGTCACCCAATGCGCCGTCGTTGTCGATGATCAGGAACAGCGAGGGCACCCGCGCCGGATCGGTGCTGGCCACGCCATCGGGATCGGCGATCGGTACGTGGACAAAGCGCACCGGCGTGCCGCGCGCGCCTTCGCGGGCATAGAAAATGCGTTCGGCATCATCGGCACGGAACCACGAGACAAAATCGCTGCCGCCCACCTGCGCGCCCTCCCCGCCAGCGCGGGTGGCAAAGGCGCGGTTGGCGGCGCGCACCAGGCCATCGGGCATGACCACGGCCGCCTGGATGCCTTCGCGGGCCAAGGCACGGCCGAGCTTTCCGGCCACGTGCCCGGCCATGTCAGCCACCAGGTCTGCCTGTTCGAGGGGAATGAACCGGCACACCAGGTGATCCTGCCCACGCCCGGCGCGCAACAGTTCTGCCCGCCAGCGCCCTTTGGGCGAGGTGACTTCGCCAATCTGAGCCCGGCCATCGCGCCAGGCGGCGCGCACCGCGCCATCGAGCGCTTCGACAGCAGGGGCATCAAGTGGCAGGCGCGGCGGCGCGACATGGCCAAACCACTCCGCAAAGCGGCTGTTGGCGCAGGCCAGGCGGCCGGCACGATCGAGGATCGCCAGCGCTTCATCGGGCCGCTCGATCGCGGCAAAGGTCACCGACCAATCGGGCGCGGCCGGTGCAGTCTCTCCACGTGCGGGAACGAAGCGCAGCAGCAGGCGCGCCACCAGGGCCAGCGTGGCAATGCCCAGCAGGTAGGCTGCGGCCAGCACAGCATCACCCGCCAGCAGCCACAG
>NZ_KE148516.1:10419-15354 GCF_000410615.1 Novosphingobium sp. B-7
GCAGCCACAGCAGCGCAGCCCCGGCCAGTGCGGCGGCAGCCACCCAGGCGGCATCGCGCCGCCATGCCGGGCCCTTGCCAGCGGCGTGCGGCGCCCCGGACAGATCCCCGGACAAATTGTTGCCCCCGTCGATATCGCCCGCTGCGGCCGGCACGCTTGCTCCCTTCACCATGACAGGCAGCATGGGCCGCCCGCCCCCTTTATTGCTCCACCCGCATCGCCAGGCGCGTGCGCCGCTTGTGCACCGTCCACCAGCGCCAGGCAAATGCAGCGATGACATAGCCGAGCGCGGCGGCCACCACCGAGATCACGAACAATCCGAAAATCAACGCCGGGGCCGCATCCGACAGCAGCCAGCCGGTCCATTCCGCCACACTGGCGCCGCGTTCGAACAGGGCCATGAACGTGGCGACATCGGCATGAAAGCCGAACCAGTTGCCTAGCGCCAGCGAGGCAGCGATGAACAGCGGCGTTGTCGCCGGATTGGACAGGAACGTCATCCCCGCCGCGATCGGGACATTGCCCCGGAATGGCAGGCACATCGCCGCAGCGCCAGCGATCTGCACCCCGGGGATCATCGCAAAGATGCCGACGAGCAGCCCGATCGCCACGCCGCGCGGCACCGAGCGGCGGGTAAAGCGCCACAACTCGGCCCGCGCTGCCAGCCGCCCGGTCAGGCGGTTGCGCTCCATCTGCTCGCGCGTGGGCATCGAAGCGCGAACCATCGTGGCAATCTTCTGGCGCATTGAAACGGCGATTCCCAAGGAGTGGTGGAACGATGGCATTGGACAAAGGCAGGCTGGCCGACCAGCCCGAAATGCCACCATGCACCACGTCAGCTTGCCAAGCGATGAAGCCGAACGTGCACTTGGCCTGGCCCGATCAGGGGGCGTGACCGACCGCTACGCTCAACTGTGTTCGCGCATGATGCGCGCCTTGTCGCGCTGCCAGTCGCGGTCCTTGATCGTGGCGCGCTTGTCGGCCGCGTTCTTGCCCTTGGCCAGGGCGAGTTCCACCTTGGCCCGGCCGCGTCCGTTGAAATAGATCGACAGCGGCACCAGCGTCATGCCCTTGCGCTCCACCGCGCCGTGGAACTTGGCGATCTCGCGTTCCTTGAGCAGCAGCTTGCGCGGGCGCTTGGGCTCGTGGTTGAAGCGGTTGCCGTGGCTGAATTCGGGCACGTTGGAATTGACCAGCCACACCTCGCCGTTCTTCACCTCGGCATAGGATTCGGCGATCGATCCCTCGCCAAAGCGGAGCGATTTCACTTCGGTGCCGGTGAGCGCGATTCCCGCCTCGTACACGTCTTCGACGAAATACTCGAACCGCGCGCGGCGGTTTTCGGCGACGATCTTCTTTTTGTCGAATGCGAGGGGTGTGGGTCTTGCCATGATGCCTGCCCATGTAGGGTGGTATTGCCGGCATGGAAAGCGCCCGAGCATGCGGAATTTGCAAGTGGCTCTCCGATAATCGGCACACCGCGGTGGGAACCGCTCTTGCCAGTTTCACGTTGGCGCCACACACTCGCTTCATAGTGCAGTGCACAAGCCGGCATCATCCCTCACTGGGTGCACGACAGGCCGGGTGCAGGACGGGAATGACCATGGCTGATGCCACGCGCGAAAGATGTGTTCTGGTGCTTCAGGGCGGCGGAGCGCTGGGCGCCTACCAGGCCGGCGTGTTCGAGGCGCTGGCCAGCAATGGCTATAGCCCGGATTGGGTGGCCGGCATTTCGATCGGTGCGGTCAACGCCGCGCTGATTGCCGGCAACCCGCCCGAACGCCGGGTGCGCAACCTGCGCGCGTTCTGGGAGCAGGCCAGCTCGCGCATTCCGTTCAAATCGCCGTTCGCCGATGGCTGGGGACGCCGCCTGTTCAACGAATGGGCCGCAGCATCGGTGGCGCTGACCGGCATTCCCGGTTTTTTCACCCCTCGCACCACCCCATCGTGGCTGGCCCTGCCCGGATCGCCGGAATCGATCAGCCTTTACGATACCAGCCCCTTGCGCAAAACGCTGCTGGAACTGGTGGATTTCGATCTGATCAACAGTGGCAAGGTGCGTTTCAGCGTGGGCGCGGTCAACGTGCTCAACGGCAACTTCGCCTATTTCGACAACCGCGACCGCCTGATCGAGCCCGAGCACATCATGGCCAGCGGCGCGCTGCCCCCCGGCTTTCCGCCGGTGATGATCGATGGCGATCCCTATTGGGACGGGGGCCTGGTTTCCAACACCCCGTTGCAATTCGTGCTGGACGAGCGCGCGCGCGAGGCTGACCGCCACGATCCGGCCCGCGCCCAGGCGGCACGCGATCCCGTGCTGGTGTTTCAGGTCGATCTGTTTTCCGCCCACGGCATGATGCCGCGCAGCCTGGCCGAGACAGCGCAGCGCGAGAAGGACATCCGCTTTTCCAGCCGCACCCGGCTCAACACCGACATGCAGAAGCGGATCGAAGCCCTTGAGGCAGCCGCCGCACGCCTTGCTGAACGGCTGCCGCCCGAATTTGCCGACGATGCCGACCTCGCCACGTTGACCGCCCACGCCCAGGACGGGCCGGTAACGATCCTGCACCTGATCAACCGCAGCGAGGATTATGAAACGCAGAACAAGGACTATGAGTTTTCGCGCATGACCGCGACCGGCCACTGGGAAAACGGCCGGCGCGATGTCGAGCGCTCGTTTGCCAGCCCGCGCTGGAAAAACCGCAAGCGGCCACAGCGCGGCATCGTCACGCTCGATCTGGCCTGATCCACCCGATTTTTACGCTTCCTGCTTGGGGACCGACCACGGCCCATGGCCAAACACCCTGGAGAGTGAAACCATGAATCTCGACAACAAGATCGCCATCGTCACCGGTGCTGCCAGCGGGATCGGCCTGGCCATTGCCAAGCGCTATGCCGCTGCCGGTGGCCGCGTGGCGATTGCCGATCTCAAGCTCGACGCGGCGCAGGCTGCGGCCGATGGCATCAATGCCGATCACCCCGGCGCCGCCATGGCCGTGGAAATGGACGTGACCAGCGAAGACCAAGTCAACGCCGGCGTGGCCAAGGTGGTGGACGCCTGGGGCGGCGTGGACATTCTGGTGTCGAACGCCGGCATCCAGATCGTCAACCCGGTGGAAAACTTCGCCTTTGCCGACTGGAAAAAGATGCTGGCGATCCATCTCGATGGGGCATTCCTCACCAGCAAGGCCGTGTTGCCGCACATGTATGCCAAGGGCAGCGGCGCGATCCTGTTCATGGGCTCGGTCCATTCCAAGGAAGCCTCGCCGCTCAAGAGCGCCTATGTCACGGCCAAGCACGGCCTTGAGGGCCTGGCGCGCACCATTGCCAAGGAAGGCGGCAAGAAGGGCGTGCGCACCAACCTGATCTGTCCCGGTTTCGTCCGCACGCCTTTGGTGGACAAGCAGATTCCCGAGCAGGCCAAGGAACTGGGCATCAGCGAGGACGAGGTGATCAAGAAGGTCATGCTCGGCCAGACGGTGGATGGCGAATTTACCACGGTGGACGATATCGCCGAAGTGGCGCTGTTCTTTGCCGCATTCCCCACCAACGCGCTCACCGGCCAGTCGCTGGTAGCCAGCCACGGCTGGTTCATGAACTAGGGCACGCGGTATTTGGAACAGGGCGGGCTGCGAACGGCCGCTTTCTGTGCTTCCGGTCCTCACGTGCCAAAAGCACGCTGCGGGCCGGTTCTCGAAATCACCCATTCTCGCTCCCCCCTGTTCCAAATCCCACGCACCCTAGGCAATCGCGCGTGACCCGCCGCCCCGTTTGCCTTGCGATCTGCCCCCCTCCCTGTTAGGCGCGCCCCGTCTTTTTGGTTGTCGCGTCTTTCAGTTTGAGGAGTGCCCCGCCCATGTCCGAGATCAAGCGTGTCGTCCTGGCCTATTCGGGCGGGCTCGATACCTCCGTCATCCTCAAGTGGCTGCAGGTGGAATACGGCTGCGAAGTCGTGACCTTCACCGCCGATCTCGGCCAGGGCGAGGAACTCGAACCGGCCCGCGCCAAGGCCGAACTGATGGGCGTGAAGCCCGAGCACATCTATATCGACGACCTGCGCGAGGAATTCGTGCGCGATTTCGTCTTCCCGATGATGCGCGCCAATGCCCGCTATGAAGGCGATTACCTGCTCGGCACCTCGATTGCGCGGCCGCTGATTTCCAAGCGCCTGATCGAGATCGCCCGCGAAACCGGTGCTGATGCCGTGGCCCATGGCGCCACCGGCAAGGGCAACGACCAGGTGCGGTTCGAGCTTTCGGCCTATGCGCTGGAGCCGGGCATCAAGGTGATCGCGCCGTGGCGCGAATGGGATCTGACCAGCCGCACCGCGCTGATCGCCTGGGCTGAAAAGCACCAGATCCCGGTGCCCAAGGACAAGCGCGGCGAAAGCCCGTTCTCGACCGACGCCAACCTGCTGCACACCTCGTCGGAAGGCAAGGTGCTGGAAGACCCGTGGCAGGAAGTGCCCGACTACGTCTATTCGCGCACGGTCAACCCGGAAGACGCGCCCGACGTGCCGGAATACATCACCATCGATTTCACCAAGGGCGATGGCGTGGCGCTCAATGGCGAGGCGATGAGCCCCGCCAGCCTGCTCACCGCGCTCAACGAACTGGGCCGCAAGCACGGCATCGGCCGCCTCGATCTGGTGGAAAACCGCTTCGTCGGCATGAAGAGCCGCGGCATGTATGAAACCCCGGGCGGCACGATCTATGCGGTGGCGCATCGCGGCATCGAATCGATCACGCTCGATCGCGGCGCGGCGCATCTCAAGGATGAGCTGATGCCCAAGTATGCCGAGCTGATCTACAACGGCTTCTGGTTCTCGCCCGAGCGCGAGATGCTCCAGGCCGCGATCGACCACAGCCAGGCCAAGGTCAACGGCACCGTGCGGCTCAAGCTCTACAAGGGCCTGGCCTCGGTCGTCGGCCGCCA
>NZ_KE148516.1:15364-19308 GCF_000410615.1 Novosphingobium sp. B-7
CCCGCCAGTCGCCCGACAGCCTCTATTCCGAACGCCACGTGACGTTCGAAGACGATGCTGGCGCCTATGACCAGAAGGACGCGGCCGGCTTCATCAAGCTCAACGCGCTGCGCCTGCGCCTGCTCGCGCAGCAGGGCCGCTAAAGCCAGAACCCAGGCAGGCGCCGGGCCATCGCGCCCCGCGCCTGCCACCTGGCCTAGCCGATCAGGCCAGGCCCGCCAGCCATTCCCCGATCATCGCCCGCCCCGCCCGCACCGCGCCGGGGCCATGGGCATCGTGGGCATGCCGCAATGTGGCCCGGGTATGGCCGGCGGCCGCCACGTCTTCGGGCGATTGCGCCAGCCACGCGTCGAAGCGCGGGTCTTCGCCCATCTCGGCATGGAATTGCAGCGCCAGCAGATTGCGCCCCCGGCGAAACGCCTGGTGCGGATAGACATGGCTTGAGGCCAGGAGTTCAGCATGCGGCGGCAGGGTGAACGTGTCGCCATGCCAGTGCAGCACCGGCACGCCGGCAACATGGCGCAGCGGGCTGTCGGCCACATGCACCTGCACGGGATGAAATCCCACCTCGCGCGCATGGCCACGATAGACATCGGCCCCCAACGCCGCCGCGATCATCTGCGCGCCAAAGCATACGCCCAGCGTCGGCCGGTCTGCTGCCAGGCGCAGCGCCAAGCGGCGCATCTGGCAGCGGATCCAGGGATGCTCGATCTGGTCATAGATGCCCATCGGCCCGCCCATCATGATCAGCAGATCAGGCTCGCACAGGTCGAGCGACGGAAACGCCGGATCGCACACATCGATGCGGTCAACATCGTAACCGGCATCCTCGATCGGCTGGCGATAGCCGGCCACCCCTTCGTAGGGCACGTGGCGGATGATGAGCGCGGACTTCATGGGGCCTTATCGTGATCAATCGGTTGCAGGCCGGCAAGCAGGCCCATGCGGTTTTCTACAGCCGCGTGGCTGAACAGAAGTCAGCATTCAAAGGCCCAGCCGGCGAAAGAATTCTTCCGCCGTGCTGGGCCGCTCGCCATCCGGCCGCGCCAGCCCCAGCGTGCCCCACGAAGGGTGGGGCAGCGGTGCATTGGCGCGGAGGGGGGCCGGACGGCGGGAAATCGGGCGGGCGTTCAAACGGGACATCGTCGCATTCTCCTTTTCACAGGGCCGAACACGAACCTGGCCACATGGCCTCGCTTTCGTGCGCTTTAGCTGTTGGTGACGCGGAGCAAGCTGGCAGGATCAAAAGCCGCGACCGGACAAGGCCGATGCAATTTCTCTACCATTTCAGTTGATAAAGGTCATTCGAGAAAAGCTGAAGGCCGCCAAAGATTTCCTTGAGCGCCCAAGAAGAAGGCCCGCCGTGCGCCGCTGTGGCGCCCGACGGGCCAGCCTTTCCTCCCCAGGAAAAGCGAAGTCGTGGTCTTCCTCGTGTCAGCGCGGGCTCAACGGCCCATGGCGCTGCCGAGGCGATGATAGAGATGCGAGAACTTCACCGATTCGGGCTTGTCCTCGATAGCCTTGAGGTAGTGCAGCACAGCCTCGCGGATC
This sequence comes from Novosphingobium sp. B-7, assembly GCF_000410615.1. NCBI lineage: Bacteria > Pseudomonadati > Pseudomonadota > Alphaproteobacteria > Sphingomonadales > Sphingomonadaceae > Novosphingobium > Novosphingobium sp. B-7. Next base: position 16,916 of record NZ_KE148516.1, read on the forward strand.
AGCTTGAAGTCCTCAGTCGAGAGGACTGCACGGGCACGGGCAGGTTCAGCCATTGTCCTTCTCCTTGGATTATATTCGCGGCTCGGCTCAAGCCGCGAACTGGTTCATCGTGTTGTGCGTGCCACCGGCCTTGAGCGCGGCGTCGCGGGCAAAGTATTCCTTGTGATCGTCGCCGATGTCCGAACCCGCCATGGCCTGGTGCTTGACGCAGGCAATACCCTGGCGGATTTCCTGGCGCTGCACGCCCTTGACGTAGCCCAGCATGCCCGCCTCGCCGAAGTATTCCTTGGCCAGGTTGTCGGTGCTGAGCGCGGCCGTGTGATAGGTCGGCAGCGTGATCAGGTGGTGGAAGATGCCGGCTTCGCGGGCGGCATCGCGCTGGAAGGTGCGGATGCGCTCGTCGGCCTCTGCCGCCAATTCGGTTTCGTCATAGTCCACGCTCATCAGCCGCGCCCGGTCAAAGCCGCTCACGTCCTTGCCTTCCGCGGCCCAGGCATCGAACACCTGCTGGCGGAAATTGAGCGTCCAGTTGAAGCTGGGCGAGTTGTTATAGACCAGCTTGGCATTGGGGATCACCTCGCGGATGCGCGACACCATCCCGCCGATCTGGCCGATGTGCGGCTTTTCGGTTTCGATCCACAGCAGGTCTGCGCCGTTCTGCAGGCTGGTGATGCAATCCAGCACGCAGCGATCCTCGCCGGTTCCAGGGCGGAACTGATAGAGGTTCGAGGGCAGGCGCTTGGGCTTCATCAGTTGCCCGTCGCGGGTGATCAGCACGTCGCCATGGCCGATCTTGGCCGCATCGACCGGCTCGCAATCGAGGAAGGCGTTGTACTGGTCGCCAATGTCGCCAGCCTCGCGGGTGAAGGCGATCTGCTTGGTCAGGCCAGCACCGAGCGAGTCGGTACGGGCGACGATCACGCCATCGTCCACGCCCAGTTCGAGGAAGGCATAGCGCACCGCGCGGATCTTCGCGATGAAGTCTTCATGCGGCACGGTAACCTTGCCGTCCTGGTGGCCGCACTGCTTTTCATCGGAAACCTGGTTTTCGATCTGGATGCAGCAGGCGCCCGCCTCGATGAACTTCTTGGCCAGCAAATAGGTTGCCTCGGCATTGCCGAACCCGGCGTCGATATCGGCAACGATCGGCACGATGTGCGTTTCGTAGGTGTCGATGTCGTGCTGGATCTTGGCGGCCTTGACCTGGTCACCGGCATTGCGCGCGGCGTCCAAATCGCGGAACAGCTGGTTCAACTCGCGCGCATCGGCCTGGCGCAGGAAGGTGTAGAGTTCCTCGATCAGCGCGGCAACGCTGGTCTTTTCGTGCATCGACTGGTCGGGCAGCGGGCCGAACTCGCTGCGCAGCGCCGCAACCATCCAGCCCGACAGGTAGAGGTAGCGCCCCTTGGTGGTGCCGAAGTGCTTCTTGATGGAAATCATCTTCTGCTGGCCGATGAACCCGTGCCAGCAGCCCAGCGACTGGGTATAGTTGGCCGGATCGGCATCATAGGCAGCCATGTCGCGGCGCATGATGCCGGCGGTGTAGCGCGCGATGTCGAGCCCGGTGCGGAAGCGGTTCTGCAGGCGCATGCGCGCCACGCTTTCGGCGGCAATGCCATCCCAGTGGGTGTTCGGCGTGATCGTGCGATCTGCCTCGATGATCGATTGCTGGTACGTCATGGCATGTGCCCCTTCCGCTATACGATGGTGTCTCGTTGCACCCGGAATAGGTCGGCATGATGCACTGCGGAATGCGCTACGGGGTCTTGTTGTCAAACTTTACATGTTTTGCTTGTAAAGTTGTACAGGCATGACAAGAATGGCGCCATGGCCCGCCCTGCAGCTCCTTCCCGCCCGCTTTACCTTGGCCCCCGCATCAAGCGCCTGCGCCGCGAACTGGGGCTGACACAACAGGCCATGGCCGAGGACATGGGCGTTTCGCCCAGCTATATCGCGCTGATCGAGCGCAACCAGCGCCCGCTGACCGCCGACCTGCTGCTGCGCCTGGCCGCGACCTATCGGCTCGACATGGCCGACCTCGCCGCGCAGGACCGCGACGATCACGCCCGCCGCCTGGCCGAGGCGCTGCGCGATCCGCTGTTTGCCGAGATCGACCTGCCCGCGCTGGAAGTGGCAGACCTTGCCAGCAGCTTTCCCGGCATGACCGAGGCGATGCTGCGCCTGCACGGCGCCTATGCCCGCGCCGGCCAGGCCCTGGCCGAAGGACGCGAGGCGGCTGGCGCCACGCCCTCGGCCGATCCGGTGGGTGAGGCGCGGCGCTTTCTGGCCGCGCGTGGGCACTGGTTTGCCGGCATCGAAACCCGGGCAGAAGCACTGAGCGCCGAGATCGAGACGGCCGGCGGCGGCGCCGAATGGCTGGGGCGCCAAGGGCC
>NZ_KE148516.1:19318-24073 GCF_000410615.1 Novosphingobium sp. B-7
GCGTGCGTGCCATGCCGGCCAGCGTGATGATGGGCGCCCTGGCGCGCTATGACCGGCACAACGAACAGTTGCTGCTCGACGAATGCCTGGGGCCACAGCGCCGCGCCTGGCAGATCGCGCTGCACATCGCCTATACCAGCCTACGCCCCGATATTGCCGCGATCGTGCGCGGGGAAAGCTTCGCCAGCGCAACGGCGGCGCAACTGGTCCGCCGCGCCTTGGCCGAACTGGGCGCAGCGGCCGTGCTCATGCCCTATGACCGCTTTGCCCGCGCTGCCCAGGCGCAGGGCTATGACGTGCAGGGCCTAGCCGATCTGTTCGGCGTGGAATGGCAGCAGGCCGCGTTGCGCCTGGCCACGCTGACCAAGCCGGGCCAGGAAGGTGTGCCATTCTTCCTGGTGGAACTCGATAGCGCCGGCAACGTGGTCCGGCGCATCGATGGCGCGGGCTTTTCCTTTGCCGCGCAGGGTGGCGGCTGCCCGCTGTGGAGCCTGCACCAGGCCTTTGCCCGCCCCGGCGAGGTGCTGACCCAGTGGCTGGAAATGCCCCATGGCGATCGCTTCTTCTCGATCGCGCGCACGATCGATATCTCCACCGGCCCAGGCCTGCCGCCAGTGCGCCGCGCCATGGCGCTGGTCTGCCCGGCCCAGGCCGCCCCGCGCCTGGCGGCGGCGCGCGGCGTCGATCCGCAAACCGCCGTTACAACACCGGTGGGTGTAACTTGCCGCCTGTGCCAGCGCGCGGAATGCCCGGCCCGCGCCCAGCCCCCGCTGGGCCGCGAAATCCTGCCCGACGATTATCGCCGCGCGGCCGTGCCCTACGTTTTCAGCGAAAGCTGAGCAGGGGGCCATCTACAGCCTCATCTTGGTCTGAGGCGTGATTACGCGTAACGCGCCCACATAGACGGTTGTCGGAACAAACTCGGTACATTCATATTTATGCCCATATCACTCATAGCCCTCTTGCGCAGTCATTGGAGGGACGGTATGACAGTGGGTATGAGCGGCGATTCACCCTCTCTCGTAAACGAGGCGCAGCTATATGGCTGGCGGCATCGCTTGCGCGAAATTGACGAGGAATTGAGGACTCTCGAGGCGGAGCGGGGGAAGCTCGAACGGTTGATTAGTATGGCTACGCAGCTCATGCGCGAAGCGGGCCTTTTTGAGGCTGCTAGTGCAACGCCGGGCACTCACCCTCGGTTGATCACCAAAACGCTTGAAGGCCTTAGCTCATCCGATGATTTCCCGACCGCAGTGGCACTCATCGTGGAACGGGCAGAGGATGGGGCAACCTACGACGAAATTCGGGAGGCACTCCTTCGAAGCCCCCTTGGGTCGAAGCTGCGCAGGAGTGACAAAGGTTTCTACCATGCCCTTGCGAGAGCAAAGGCAAAAGGCACAATGGTCGATTACAAAGGGTACACGTTCACGCCTGAAAACCTGAAAGTGTTTCTGAGCAAGATTGCTGCGGGCATAAAGCAGGACAAATCCCCGCCCTCCACCTCGGGTTCTCCAATGATGGAGGCCCTTCTTGACATCATCGCACGACAGCCGGGTATTATCGCCAAGGACGCAATCGACTTCATCCGGGGAGGATCGGAGCAGCACAATCTGTCGCCGATCAAGAACGAGAATAGCGCTTACAACGCCATCGCGAGGCTTAAGCGGCGAGGCGAGATTGAGACGTTCGGTCACCTAGAACGCCAGCTGCGTATTGGGCCTAACGCGAGCGATGAATTGAAAAGATTGGCAAGGGCGGCTGTTGTCGTCTCGCTAAAAACTAATACGGCGACCAGTCAATGACCGGTCGCCGCATCCAAGTCCCTGACGCTGCACGGCTTACCTTGGCCGGGATCGTGCAGCTGTCTCTCGCGGAAGGAAGGAGGTGCGTCATGTGGACCGTGGCCCGTACAACATGATGTAGGGCTTTCGCCCTCATCCACCCTGCCCCCTTCCACAAGGGGTAAGAGCAACGGCGCGCTGCCCATCCAACCGGCGGCGCGCCATTGTGCCATTATGTAGTTGAAAGGTCTTGATTCGTCAAGAATTGTGCGGTTTCCGGACTTTGTAACAAGTTAGCCTACGATGCGGTCAGCGTCGGTGGGGATTAGGTCGCTAGTTTTGTTTAGCCTTTCGGCTTCAACATGGAACCGCGCGCGCTGCTTCTTGAGACCAGCGGGTTGGGTGTGGTGGAGCGCTGAACCGATGCGCGTGGCATCCCCCTCCTCTGAAGAGGATGAGGAGCACGTCCCTTCCCACCCCCAATCGTTTGACCCCCCGCCCCCCGGCCGCTATCGGCCCGGCACGTTTCACGATTCCCAAGGCGCCTGTTCTTGTCCACGATCATTCCCCTGGCCGATGTCGATCCGCAACTGGTTGAAGAGCTGCTCGATGCCGCGTTCGAGCCGGAGCGGCGCCAGCGCACCGCCTATCGCCTGCGCGAAGGGATCGATTGCCTGCCCGGCCTGTCGTTTGCCGCGCTGGATGATGACGAGATGCTGGCCGGCACGATCCAGTGCTGGCCCGTGGCGCTGACCACGCCCGAGGGGCGCCGCGTGCCGATGATCATGGTTGGCCCGGTGGCCGTCATGCCCGGCCAGCAGGGGCGCGGCTATGGCAAAGCGCTGGTCACGGCCAGCCTGACCGCGATCGATCCACGGGCGCCGCTGCCGCAGGTGATGATCGGCGATCCGGAATACTACGAACGCTTTTTCGGCTTCAGCAACGCGCACACCGCTGGCTGGCAATTGCCCGGGCCGTTTGATCAGCATCGCCTGCTGTGCCGCACGGCCAACCCTGCCGTCCTTCCGGGCGAAGGCATGCTGGGGCCTTGGCGGGGCTGATCAAGTCTGGCAGGGCTCAGCCTGTGCCTTACGAACCTCCCCCCGAACTGGCCGGCCTTTCGCTCAGCGAGATCGCCGCGCTCGCGCAAAGCCGCCGCCTGCCCCCGCTGGAACAGTGGAACCCCGCGCACAGCGGGGAAAGCCACATGCGCATCACCGCCGATGGCAGCTGGCTGCATGAAGGCAGCCCGATCACCCGCCCGGCGATGGTCCGCGCCTTTGCCTCGCTGCTGCTGCGCGACGAGGACGGCCAGCACTGGCTGGTCACCCCGCACGAGCGGCTGGCCATCGCGGTAGATGATGCTGCGCTGGTCGCCATCGACATGGAAGTGCGCCACGATCCAGCCACCGGCGAGGCCGTGCTGGCGTTCCGCCTCAACACCGATGACGTGGTGCTGTGCGGTCCCGATCACCCCCTGCGCGTGGCCGGCACGGCAGAGTTGCCGGCGTTCTACCTCGCGGTGCGCCACGGGATCGAGGCGCGCCTCAACCGCAGCACCTATGGCCAGCTGATCGCCCACGCGCTGGAGGTTTCGCCCGCCGCAGACCAGCCGCACGGCCTGATGGTGGAAAGCCGGGGCGCACGCTTTCCGCTGGTTCCGGCGGCATGAACGCGGCGCTGTTCGACCGTCTGTCCGCGCTGCACCGCGCCGGGCATGAAGGGCCGGCACCCGATCTGATCGCCGATTGGCGGGTGGTGCCCGATGGCCTGCGCCCGGCCGCCGTGCTGATCGCGGTGACCGACCGCGCCGATCATCCCGATGGCCCGGGCGTGCTGTTGATCCATCGCCCCAGCCACATGCGTGCCCATCCCGGCCAGGCCGCCTTTCCCGGCGGCAAGATCGAACCGGGCGAAACCCCGGTAGAGGCGGCCCTGCGCGAAGCGAACGAGGAACTGGGCATCGATCCGGCCATAGTGCGCGTGATCGGTCCGACCGATCGCTATCGCACCGGCACGGGGTATGACATTACCCCGGTCCTTGCCGTGGTGCCGCCCGACCTGCCGCTGCAACCCAACCCGGCCGAGGTGGCCGGCTGGTTCGAACCGCCGCTGTCGCTGCTGCTGGATCGACGCGGCCACGACTGGATCGAGGCGGAATGGAACGGCCGGCGCGGCCGCACGATCGAAATCCTGTGGCAAGGGCACCGCATCTGGGGCGTGACCGCGGCGATCATCGCCAACCTTGCCAAGCGCATGCAATGGCCCGACGCATGAACACCACCATCCTGCCCCCTGCTCCCTGGACCACGCGCGAAGACCTGGCCGGCCTGGTTGCGGCGCTCGATCCCGATGGTGCGGGCCTGTGCCGCTATGTCGGCGGCGCCGTGCGCGACACGCTTTTGGGCCTTGATGTCAAAGACATCGACATGGCCACGCCGCACTTGCCCGAAGAAACGCAGGCGCTGCTGAAAGCCGCCGGTATCCGCCAGGTGCCCACTGGCCTCGCCCATGGAACGATCACTGCCGTGCTGCCCGGCGGCCCGGTGGAGATCACCACGCTGCGGCGCGACGTGTCGACCGATGGGCGCCATGCCACTGTGGCCTTTTCGCGCGAATGGCAGGAAGACGCGGCGCGGCGCGATTTCACGATCAACGCGCTCTACGCCGATCCGCGCACCCTGGAGGTGAGCGACTATTTCGGCGGGCTGGATGATCTGGCCAGCCGCACGCTGCGCTTCATCGGCGCGGCCGACCAGCGCATCCGCGAGGATTACCTGCGCATCCTGCGCTACTTCCGCTTCCAGGCGCGATTCGGCTCGCTGCCGGCCGATCCTGCGGCCGAGGCAGCCTGCGCGGCGCTGGCGCCGGGGATGAAGGGCCTGTCGCGCGAACGCGTGGCCAGCGAATTGCTCGGCCTGCTCGCACTGCCCGATCCGGCCGCAACGGTGGCGCGCATGGCGCAGCTGGGCGT
>NZ_KE148517.1:0-7108 GCF_000410615.1 Novosphingobium sp. B-7
CCTCGCCCGCCGCGCCACGGAACGCGCCCGGATCGATGCAGCGCGGGCGCAGCGCACCACGGCCCAGGGCTGGCGGCAAACCATGGTGCGGCCGGCGCCTGGGCGCTTTTCCGGCCGATTCGGCGCACAGCGGATCTATCGCGGGCAACCCGGCGCCTATCACGGCGGGCTGGACATGGCCTCGCCCACCGGCACTCTGTTCGTGGCGCCGGCCGATGGTGTCGTCGTGCTCGCGGCAGAGGCGCCATTCACGCTGGAAGGGCGCCTGCTGATGCTGGACCACGGCATGGGCCTGGGCAGCGCGTTCCTGCATTGCAGCAGCCACCTTGTGGGCATGGGCGAGGCCGTTTCGCGCGGCCAGCCGCTCGGCACCGTCGGCATGACCGGGCGGGCCACCGGCCCGCATCTGCACTGGGCCCTGGCGTGGCAAATGGGCACGGTGATGCGCCGGCTGGACCCGCTGCTGTTCCTTGGCTGACAGTATCGCGGCGCCGGCTGCGGTGGTGCTCTCCAACAGGTAATATGGTTTCATTGGAAAATGACTGTTGCCGAGATGCACGTAATATTTCGACATTAAACCATTAAATTTCATGTATTTGCGAATACTGTTGTCGCATTGTCACACAAGTGAAGCCATTTATTTTGGCTCCGCACAATCGGCTTTCAAGCCAGCCGAAATCTCACAACAAACCGCGCCATCGGTCCCGTCCTTCGTGGAACTGGGCAGCGGTTTGGAACTTTCAGACCGCTGCACTGGAATGTCGGGATTGTCGCTCTCGGCCGGTGTCTCGCGATCTCTTTTGCGGGGCGCCGGCCCCCCACAAGGGACATAGATCGTGATCAAGACCCCCTCGTCCTTGCACTATGCTGGCGTTGCCAGCCTGGCCATGGCGCTGGCCTCGCTGGCCAGCCCCGCCTTCGCCCAGGATGCTGCCCCCACGGCCCTGCCCGCCACCGCCGCGGCTGATGCCACGGATGCCCCCGGCAGCGAAATCATCGTTACGGGCTCGCGCATCGAGCGCCCTGACCTGACGGCATCGAGCCCGGTTTCGGTGATCAGCGCGGATTCGATCAAGTCGGTGAACACCGTCACGGTCGAGCAGATCCTCAGCGTCAACCCGCAGTTTTCGGCCGGCCTCAACGGCGCCAGCAACAACCCGGGCGATGGCTCGGCCACGCTCGATCTGCGTGGCCTGGGTTCGCAGCGCACGCTGGTTTTGCTCAATGGCAAGCGCCTGCCGGTCTATGACGCCACCGGCTCGGTCGACGTCAACCAGATCCCCACCGCGCTGATCAAAAACGTTCAGGTTCTGACCGGCGGTGCTTCGGCGGTCTATGGTTCCGACGCCGTTTCCGGCGTGGTCAACTTCGTGCTGGACGACAAGTTCACCGGCCTCAAGCTTGACGCCGGCAGCCAGGTCACCGGCTATGGCGATGGCGCACAGTATGATGCCAGCCTTACCGGCGGGTTCAACATCGGCGATCGCGGCCACCTGATCCTGTCGACCAACTATTCGAAGCGTGATGGCGTCAAGTTTGCCGCGCGCGACTTTTCCAGTCGCACGCTGTGCTCGGAAGACCTGTCGCAAAGCTGCGGCTCGTCCAACACCACGCCCACGCTGTTTTCGATTCCGGGCGGCGGATTGCAGCAGGTTACCGCCGCTGGCGGCCTGACCAGCAACTACGGCACCTATAACTACAACCCGATCAACTACGCGCAGACGCCGTTCGAACGCTATGGCGGCATGGCGATGTGGAACTACGACGTCAGCGACAAGGTCGAGCTGTATGGCTGGGCTTCGTACCAGCACACCAAGACGGTCCAGACCCTCGCGCCGACGGCGACGGCGGGCTATCCGTTCAACGTCTATTCCGACAACCCCTACCTCAGCGCGGCCGAGCAGGAAGCGTTCTTCGACAAGGCTGCCAATCCGCAGTTGCAGATCAATTCCGACGGTAGCTCGACCATCAGCATCCGCCGCCGCATCACCGAGGCCGGCGGCCGTATCGAAACCCACACCAACGAAACCTGGCAGGCCCTGGCCGGCCTGCGTGGCGATTTCTTCGATACCGGCCTGAAGTTCGACACCTCGGTCCAGTATGCCCAGGTGCACAAGCACACCCTGCTGGAAAACGACCTGTCGTATTCGGCGCTGACCAATGCGCTTGACGCCGTGTCTGACGGCAATGGCGGCGCGATGTGCCGCAGTGCCGATGCACGCGCGCAGGGTTGCGTGCCGATCGATCTGTTCTCGGCCAATGGCATTACGCAGAATGCGCTGTCTTATGTGCTGCGCAATGCGACCGAAGACGATCGCACCACCCAGTTCGTGGCCGAAGGCAACGTGTCGGGCGACGTCAAATTCCTGCGCAGCCCGTTTGCCGCCAATCCGGCCGCCATCTCGCTGGGCGTGACCTATCGCCGCGAAACCGCCGATATCGAAGTCAGCGACGATTATGCCTCGGGTGACCTGATCTATTACGGCCAGGGCTTCAACATCCCGAACAAGAGCTACAACGTCAAGGAAGTCTACGCCGAGTTCAAGATGCCGCTTGTCCAGGACAAACCTGGCATCCAGGCGCTCGATGTTGAAACCGGCTATCGCTATTCGGACTACTCGATCTCGGGCGGGGTTTCGGCCTACAAGTTCGGGGCAGACTATGCGCCGGTGCAGGGCCTCAAGTTCCGCGCCAACTTCCAGCGTTCGGTGCGCGCACCAAACCTCTATGAACTCTACCTGCCCAAGACCCTGGGCACCGGCAACCTCGGTACCGATCCCTGCGCCGGTTCGGGCGTGACGGGCACCACCGCGGCACTGTGCCTCGCCCAGGGCGCCACCCAGACCCAGCTCGACAAAGGCTTGATTTCCGGTCCGATCTCGGGTCAGGTCAATGCCTTCTATGGCGGCAATACCAACCTCAAGCCGGAAAAGTCGAACACCATCACGGCCGGTGTGGTGATCGAACCGGCCCAGGTTCCGGGCCTGTCGCTGACCGCTGACTATTACGACATCAAGATCGCCAATGCGATCGTGACCAACTCCACCTCGGTGGTCGTGGCACAGTGCTTTGCCTCGGGTGATCCGACCAATCCCTATTGCCAGGGCATTCACCGCAGCACGGTCGATGGTTCGCTGTCGGGTGGCCTGACGGCGGGCGTCGATACGCTCTATGCCAACGTGGCGGCGCTACGCACGCGCGGTCTCGACTTCGGCGTGAACTTCCATCGCGGCAGCCGCAGCGGCTTCCACTATGGCTTCGACTTTGCCGGCACCTACGTCATCACCAACTATCAGGTGGTGGGCGGCAGCGTGATCCAGTGCGCCGGCCGCTTTGGTGCGGATTGCGACATTCCCACGCCGAAGTGGAAGCACGTGGCAACGCTGGGCCTGGGCTGGAAGAACGTTGATCTCTCCACCCGCTGGCGCCTGATCGGCCAGGTGAGCGAGGATGCCGACACGCAGATCCAGACCAACCGCATCCCGGCCGTCAGCTACTTTGACGAAACCGCCACGATCCGCGTGAACGACAAGTACACCTTCTCGCTCGGCGTGCTCAACGTGTTCGACAAGCAGCCCCCGATCGTGGGTGACACCAGCGGCGCCACCTCGGTGGCGGGCAGCACCTTCCCGACCGTCTATGACGTGATGGGCCGCAGCTTCTTCGCGCGCGTCACGGCCAACTTCTGATACCAGGCCCGGCGCGTCTTCCCCAAAGGGAGGGCGCGCCGGGCCATTTTTGCCGCAGGGCCACATCGCTGTGGCCTTGATCAGGCCGGGTCACCCAGACCCGGCCTTTTTTGCGTCTGCACAGCGCAACACGCTGGGGTGGTCTCGGGCAAATTTCCGACACACTTGAAACGAAATGTGGCTTTGGCGCCTCTGCGATTTACATAAATTTCGCGAGGTTTGCGGCTGATGCCTACGTATGTTGCTTCGTTGCAACATGAGTGAAACGTTTTGACGGGGTGTGAGAGAAGCTGCTTTCATTTGCGACGAAAAATCTCCCACAAGACGGCATCGGTCCCGGCTTTCGTGGAACGCTGCATCGTCCTGCCCTCGCAAAAGGGCCGGGCCTGCTTTGGAAAGCCGGGATTGTCGCTCCTGGCAGCCAAACTGGTCGGCTGCCTCCAGAAGGGACTGAACAGTGACCAAGATCAACACCACCGCCTATCGCGTCGGTGCAGCAGGCCTTGCGCTTGCCATCGCTTCGCTGGCCGCGCCTGCCTTTGCGCAAGACGCCGCCGCCCCGGCCGATGCCGCGCCCGCCGATGCGGGCCAGACCATCGTCGTCACCGGTTCGCGCATCGCTTCGCCGAACCTCACCTCGACCGCGCCGATCACCAGCCTGACGTCGGAAGACATCAAGCTGCAGGGCACGACCAAGACCGAAGACCTGCTCAACTCGCTGCCGCAGGTGTTCGCGGCGCAGTCTTCGACGCTGGCCAACGGTGCAACCGGTACCGCCACGGTCGACCTTCGCGGGCTCGGCTCGGTCCGCACCTTGGTGCTGGTCAACGGCCGCCGCCTGATGCCTGGTGACGTGACCACTTCGGCTGCCGACTTGAACTTCGTCCCGGCTTCGCTGGTCAAGCGCGTCGACGTGCTGACCGGTGGTGCTTCGGCCACCTACGGTGCCGACGCGGTCGCCGGCGTCGTCAACTTCGTGCTCGATACCGAGTTCACCGGCCTGCGCGTCGATGGCAACTACGGCTTCTACCAGCACAACAACCGCAACTCGGTCACCCCGTCTATCCTGGACGCGCGCATCAACAGCGGCGTTTCGGGCTACGGCTACCCCAAGGGCAGTGTTGCCGACGGCGCGAACTTCGATACCACGATCTCGTTCGGCACCAAGTTCGCCGACGGTCAGGGCCATGCGATGGCCTACTTCGGCTATCGCAAGTCGAACCCGATCCTGCAGTCCAAGCGCGACTACAGCTCGTGCACCGTGCAGAACCGCACGCGCAATCCCAACGCACTGCAGTGCGGCGGCTCGGCGACTTCGGGCGCCGGCAACATCCTGTTCACCCCGCAGGGCTCCTCGTCGTCGACCTTCGGCGCGCTTGGCCCGGGCACGCTGACGCCCAAGAGCAGCACGCGCTACAACTTCGCGCCGCTGAACTACTTCCAGCGTCCTGACGAACGCTACGCTACACCGCTGGCGCCTTCGTCGATTACGAAGTGAACTCGGCCATCCACCCGTACATGGAATTCATGTTCATGGATGACCGCACCGTGGCGCAGATCGCGCCGTCGGGCGACTTCGGCAACACGCTGACCATCAACTGCGACAACCCGCTCATGTCGGCCTCGCAGAAGAACCAGATCTGCAACCCTGACAACCTGATCGTTGGTTATGTCGGCACCTTCCCGCTGACCCGTGCCGCTTACTCCAACGTCTATGGCACCGCCGCTCCGGGGCCGATCAACAAGATCGACCCGACCACCGGCCAGCCGTACAACTTGGCGTATATGCAGCTGCTGCGTCGTAACGTCGAAGGTGGCGCACGCCAGAGCGATCTCGAGCACCAGGCATTCCGCACCCTGATCGGTTCGCGCGGCGAACTCGGCAAGGGCTGGAGCTATGACGCCTATTACCAGTACGGCCGCGTCAACTACTCGCAGATCTACACCAACGAGTTCTCGGCCCGTCGCCTGACCAACGCGCTCGACGTCGTGACCAACCCGGCCACCGGCCAGGCGGTCTGCCGCTCGGTGCTGACCGGCGCCGACCCGACCTGCTCGCCCTATGACGTGTTCGGCGGCACGATTTCGCCCGCAGCGCTTAAGTACCTGAGTGCCTCGGGCTTCCAGCGTGGCCACACCACCGAACAGGTGCTCAGCGGCCAGCTGACCGGCGACCTGGGCCAGATGGGCGTCAAGAGCCCGCTCGCCTCGGACGGCATCAGCATCGCGCTGGGCGTGGAACACCGCCGCGAATCGCTTGACCTCAAGACCGACAACGCCTTCGAAACCGGTGACCTCACCGGCCAGGGCGCGCCGACCCTGTCGACTTCCGGTTCGTACAACGTCACCGAGTTCATCAGCGAAGCCGAAGTGCCGCTGGTCCAGGATGGCTTCATCTACAACCTCAGCCTGAACCTGGGCTATCGCTACTCGCACTACAGCGTGTCGAACGGCCAGAAGTTCAACACCAACACCTGGAAGATCGGCGCCGATTTCGCCCCGGTTCGCGACATCCGCGTCCGTGGCTCGATCAACCGCGCTGTTCGCGCTCCGAACATCCAGGAACTGTTCTCGCCCAACTACGTCGGCCTCGACGGCTCGACCGATCCGTGCGCCGACAAGGTCATCACGGCGGCCGACCGTGGTTGCTTGCTGCAGGGTCTCAAGGTCGGTCAGCAGACCGTCTCGAACCCCGCTGCACAGTACAACGGCTACCTCGGCGGTAACGGTTCGCTGCGTCCTGAAGTCGCGACCACCAAGACCGTCGGCGTGATTCTGCAGCCGACGTTCGTTCCGGGCTTCAGCTTCAGCGTCGACTACTTCGACATCAAGCTGAAGAAGGCGATCCAGGGTTACGGCGCCGACGCGATCCTCGCGGCCTGCACCACCGATCTGAACCCGACGGCTTGCGGCCTCATCCACCGCAACGCGGCTGGCTCGCTGTGGCTGTCGTCTGACGGCTTCGTCACCGACACCCCGGTGAACGTCGGTGGCGTCAAGACCAAGGGCTTCGAGTTCAACGGCAACTACGCCCACTCGCTGGGTGGCCTGGGCCGTGGCACGATCAGCTTCGTCGCGACCTACCTCGACAAGTATGTCGTCGATAACGGTCTGACCGCCCTCTATGATTGCGCCGGCTACTATGGCGTGACCTGCGGCAGCCCGCGTCCCAAGTGGCGTCACAAGCTGCGGGTGGGCCTCGACACCAAGGCTGGCGTGAACCTCTCGGTGCAGTGGCGCTACTTCGACAGCGTCGAGGTGGAATACAAGAACCCGTCGACCTCGCTGGCGGCGCCCAACTACTCGAACTTCAACGCCCGCATCCCGACGCAGAGCTATTTCGACCTCGCTCTGTCGACTCGGATTCAGGGCAAGGCGACGCTGCGGTTCGGTGTGAACAACATCTTCGACCGTGACCC
>NZ_KE148517.1:7118-7894 GCF_000410615.1 Novosphingobium sp. B-7
CGTGCCCCGCCGTTGGTGACCTCGGGTGGTACCGGAATCGGCAGTGCTTGCGCTTCGGTGTATTGCAACGGCAACACCTATCCGGGCACCTACGACTCGCTGGGTCGCTATCTCTACTCGAGCATCACGATCGACTTCTGATAGTCCCTACGTGACTTGACCGAAGTGGCGGCGCGCGAAAGTGCGTCGCCACTTTTTTTGCCTTGAGCCCGGCGCAAGCGCTGCCACACTGGCAGATCGGGTGCGATGTGCCCGATTGCCGACCACAGGATGTACCATGCAGACCCAGCTTCCCCCGCCCACGCTCCAGGCCATTGCCGACACCGCGCGGCGTGGCCGGCTGGACGAGGCTGCGCTGCTGGCGGCACGGGCCGTGGCCGCAGCGCCCCGCGATCCGGTGCTGGCGGCGCTGGCTGGCGCGATCGAGGCCATGCGCGGGCAGCCGCTACGGGCCATTCCCTATCTGGAAACGGCGCATGCCCAGCGCCCCGACGATATGACCGTCAGGACCAACCTGGCCGAATCCCTCTATCGCACGGGCGACATGGCGCGTGCCCTGGCACTGGTCACGCCGGCGCTGGCGCGGGCCGACCGCAGCCTTCGCCTGGCGCGGCTGGGTGGTGCCGTCGCATTGGAACTGGGCGATGCCGCGGCTGCCATCGCCTATTACCGCATCGTCGTGGCGGCGGCCGAACAAGACTGGAGCGCCTGGAACAACCTGGGCAATGCCCTGGAAGCGGCGGACGACATGGCCGGGGGGATCAGCGCGCTGCGCC
>NZ_KE148517.1:7904-14432 GCF_000410615.1 Novosphingobium sp. B-7
CGCTGCGCCGCGCCGTGCAGCTGGCTCCGGATTCGCCGCCGATCCGCGTCAATCTCGTCAATGTGCTGGTTGCCGCGGGCGAACTGGACGCGGCAGAGCGCGAAGTGGCGCAGGCCCGTCAGCTGTGGCCCGATGATGCCAAGCTGCTGATCGCCGAACATACCATTCACCGTGTCCGCGGTGATGATGCGGCCGCTTTTGCGGCACTGGCCGAAGCAGCGCGGTTGAGCCCGGACGATGCCGCGTTGCATCACGATCTTGGCGCCGAAGGCAGCCGCACCAATCGCTTTGCCGAAGCAGAAGCGGCTTATCGCCGCGCCATTGTCCTCGATCCGGCGATGGGCAGCGCCTATGCCGGGCTCGCCGCCGTGCTGGAACGCATCAACCGCGAGGATGAAATCGCCGATCTGGCCCGGATTGCGGCGGAGGTGGGCGCTGACGATGGCTCGCGCGCGTTTATCGAGGCGCTCCATCGCAAGCGGGCCGGGGACGCTATGGGAGCGCTCGCAGCACTCGACCGCGTTGGCGATGCGATGGCTCCCGAACGCACGCTGCATTTGCGCGGCCTGCTGCTCGATCGTCTCGGTCGCCACGACGAGGCCTTTGCCGCGTTCACCGCGATGAACGCGCATTGGCAAAGCGATCCAACCGGGCCGCGCGAGCGGGCACGCGCCTATCGCGAGGCCATCTCCCAGGCCGCCGATCAACTATCACCAGCATGGCTGGCGGGCTGGACGCCGCCGCCGCCGCCCTCGCCGCGCGCCAGCCCGCTGTTTCTGGTGGGCTTTCCGCGATCGGGCACTACCCTGCTCGATACGCTGCTGATGGCCGATCCCGATGTGGCGGTGCTGGAGGAAGAGCCGTTCATCGTCGAGGCAGAGGCCGCGCTGGGCGGCGTGGCCGCGCTCGACCAGGCGAGCCCGGCGCAGGTGGCCGCGGCCCGCGATGCCTATTTTGCCAAGGTCGATGCGCTGTTCGGCGATTGCTCGGGCCGCATCGTGGTCGACAAGCAGCCGCTGCATCTCAACAAGGTGGCGATCATCCGCCGCCTGTTTCCCGATGCGCGGTTCGTGCTGTCGTTGCGCCATCCCTGTGATGTCGTGCTCAGCTGTTATCTCACCCACTTCCGCACCAACAGCGCGATGGCCAACTTCCTAGATCTGGACGATGCCGCTGCGCTGTATGACCTGACCTTCGCGCATTGGGAAAAGGCCCGCGTGCTGTTCGATCTGCCGGTGGCAACGGTCGTCTATGAACGGCTGGTTGAGGATTCCGAGCGCGTGCTGCGTCCGTTGTTCGACTGGGCCGGGCTGGCCTATCCGGCCGACCGCATCGATCATACCCGCGCCGCGCGCGATCGAGGGCTGGTGTCGAGCGCCAGCTATTCCCAGGTGACCGAGCCGCTCTATCGCCGCGCCAGCGGGCGCTGGCGCCGGTACGAACGCCACCTGGCGCCCATCATGGACGTGCTGCGTCCTTGGGCAGATCACTTTGGCTATGGAATTGAGGACGAGCGCCTGCCGGATTGGCCGGTGCCAGACTGATACGCGTTGAACAGGCCCGGGGGGGCCTGGTGTTTGGACGGGGAAGATCATGCAGGGGGCATGGCAAGACAGGATAAGGCAAGACGTAGACAATCATGTAAACCGGGGGGATCTGGCAAGCGCGGCGCAAGCGCTGGAAAACATCATTGCGCAGGCGCCACCCGGACAGGTGGCGTTGGACCAGGCGTGGCTGCGCCTGGCGGGGTTGCGCCGCGCCCTGCGCCAGCCGCAGCGCGCGCTGGATGCCGTGCACCAAGCCTTGGCCCTGGCGCCGTTGGATTTCATGGCGCTGGCCTTGCGCGCCAGCCTGCTGGAGCGCCTCGCGCCCGATGAGGCTGGCCGTGCCTGGCACGAGGCGCTGGCGCAGCGTCCGTCGGGCGAACTCCCTGCCCCGCTGGCCATGGCCGTGGCCGCCGGTGAACGCTGGCACGCCGAATGGAGTGCAAAGCGCGAGGCGCGGCTCGATGCCGCGATCGGCACGCTGTGCAACGGCGAAAACAGCGATCGTGACTGGCGGATCACCCGCATGCGCAACAATGTCTTGCGGCGCACCCGGCCATTCCGCAGCTGCCCGACGCATTTTCACTATCCCGGCCTGGTCGAGCGCGAATTTCATCCTCGCGCCCGCTTTCCCTGGCTGCCTGAGTTCGAACGCGCCACGCCGGTGATCCGGGCCGAGATGGAAACGCTGCTTGCCTCTGGCCGGGCAGAACTGCTGCCCTATCTGCAATATGAGGATCACGAAGCGCTGGCGCAGTGGCGCGATCTCAATCGCAATCCCGATTGGTCGGCCATTCACCTGCTGCGCCAGGGCAATCGCATCGATGTCAACGCGGCAGCCTGCCCCGCGACGATGGCCTTGCTGGAGACCGTGGCCCAGCCCCGCATTCCCGGCGCATCGCCCAATGCGATGTTCTCTCTCCTGGCGCCGG
Organism: Novosphingobium sp. B-7; assembly: GCF_000410615.1. Lineage (NCBI taxonomy): Bacteria > Pseudomonadati > Pseudomonadota > Alphaproteobacteria > Sphingomonadales > Sphingomonadaceae > Novosphingobium > Novosphingobium sp. B-7. Next base: position 10,381 of record NZ_KE148517.1, read on the forward strand.
GCACGACCATTCCGCCCCATGTCGGCGTGAACAACACGCGGTTGTTGTGCCATCTGCCGCTGGTGGTTCCGCCTGGTTGCTGGTTCCGCGTGGGGGCGGAAACCCGTCCCTGGCGCGAAGGTGAGGGTTTCGTGTTCGATGATACGATCGAGCACGAGGCCGCCAATCCCAGCGACCGGCTACGGGTCGTGCTGATCTTCGACCTGTGGCATCCCGACCTCGACAGCGTCGAGCAGGAGGCGGTGGCGCGGATCATTGCCAGTGATGGCGCGGTGTAAGTGCCGTTGGCAGGCTGGGCATCGCGCAAGGGGGCTTGCTGCGCTGCCCGGTTGGGGGCATTGTCACGCCATGCAATAAATGCCCCGTAACTGAGGGATTTGGCCCATGTTCCTGTCTATTGCCCTTGCCGCGCCGCTGTTGCTGGCCAGCGCTGCGCAGTCCAGCACCACGTCTGCTCCGCAATCGGCCCCGGCCGCCCCCGTTCCGGCTGCCGCTGCTGCGCCGGCGGTCACGCCTGCTGCTGCGGCAAAGCCGGCCAAGGACGCCGATCCGATGATCTGCGAACGCTTTGCCGAGACCGGATCGCTGCTGCGGTCCAAGAAGGTCTGCATGCGCAAAAGCGATTGGGAAGAGCAGCGCCAGCAGAACCAGCGCCTGATCGAACGCTCGCAAACGCAGATGCCGATGAATTCGGGCGGCTGACGGCGCAATTGCATCCACGTACAAAAAAGGCCGGCGCAACCACGCCGGCCTTTTTTGCGTTCCGGCAAAACCGCGGCTTACCGATAGAACACATGCCCTTCGATGCGGCCCACCTTGGTGCGGCCCTTCATCGGGCTGCTGGCGGTGTGAAAGAACAGCGCGCCGGGAACCGGATTGTCGCCTTCGCCGTTCAATACCTGCGTGGCGATGGCAACGGCTTCGCGCCACTGGTCGGTATCGCGCGGCGGGTTATAGGCGTCGACGTTGAAGAACTGGCCAGGCTGGCGCACCACGGCGCATGGCTTGGTGGCAAAGCGCGGATCCTGGGTTCGCGCACGGATCACCTGAGCGACGGCGGCACGGCCGAGACGGGGCTGGTTGCCGGCTTCGTGGATGATGACTTTGGCCATGCATTCCACTTGGGCCTGGTCCACGGTGGACGGCGCATCGATGGCGGATTGCAGGCTTGCCGGCGCTGTGGCGGCGGCATCAGCGGGCGATTCGGCCTCGGCCGGCTGGGCGGTGTCAGGCGCCAGGGCGGGCAGCGTAATCGCGGGCTGGGAAAGAGGCTGGTTGGCCGCAACGGCGGGTGCGGACATTTGCAGGGCAGCCAGAACGGCCACTGCGGAAAAGACACAAGCTATTTTGCCGAAGGCACTTTTAGACATTCCAAGGCATCACACGGGCGCAAGGTCGCCAAGTCACACGCGCAATAAAAACCCAAATCGAAAAGCGCGTGCGGGCTTCCCCACGTCTCGCCACCAGCCAAGGCCCCGGACCCGAAATGGCCCCTCCCCCCGGCTGGTCGGCTGAACGAAGGCGCCCCCGTTGGCCGCTGCGGCGCTCTGTGTCAATCATGTTGCGTTCATGTGCCGGGTGCTTGCGCCAAGGCGCAAGGTCACCTGTAACGATTCAACTGGTGCCGGGGCGGGCGCAGGAAAACGCGTGGCGGGCCAGTGGGAGCCACGCCGATGCGAGGTTTCCCTATGCCCGTCCTGCCCCCTGCCTATCGCTGGCTTGCCACCCTGCAACCCCTGCCCCGTATGCTGCGCGAAGGCCTGGCACTGATCGACACGGCCGAGCAGGCGGGCCCGGCCAGCAACCCTGTCATCCTGGCGTGGGCTGCCGAAATCGGCGGTGACGTGGCCCGCGCCTATCGTGCCGACAGCACGGCCTGGTGCGGCCTGTTCATGGCCCTGGTGGCGCAGCGCGCGGGCAAGCCATTGCCGGCCAATCCGCTATGGGCGCTCAACTGGGCGCGGTTTGGCGGGGCGGCGGCGCAGCCGATGCTGGGTGACGTGCTGGTGTTCCAGCGGTCGGGTGGTGGCCATGTCGGCCTGTGCGTGGCGCAGGACGAGGCCGCCTATCACGTGCTGGGCGGCAACCAGGGCGATCGGGTCAGCATTGCCCGCATCGCGCGTCATCGTCTCTATGCCGCGCGCCGGCCGGATTATCGCATTATGCCCACCACGGTGCGTGCCTATGGCGTGGCCGAATGTGGCACGCTTTCCACTAACGAAGCCTGACGGCAGGACAAACTGCCCCGTTGCCCGCGTTCGCCCTTGGGCCTAGCACAGGTGGCATGATCGCCAGCTATCCCCAAGCCCGCCTGCGCCGCACCCGTGCCACCGCCTGGAGCCGCGCCCTGCACCGCGAGGTGCTGATCACCCCGGCCGATCTGATCTGGCCGCTGTTCGTGACTGAAGGCACCGGCGTGGAACAGCCGATCGCCTCGCTGCCGGGCGTGTCGCGCTGGTCGGTCGACGGCATGGTGGCGCGGGCGCGTGAAGCGGTGGACCTGGGCATTCCCTGCCTGGCCTTGTTTCCCAATACCCAGGCCGAGCGGCGCAGCGACGACGGGCGCGAGGCGCTCAACCCCGACAACCTGATGTGCCGCGCGATCCGCGCGATCCGCGACGCCTGTGGCGATGCCATCGGCATTCTGACTGACGTGGCACTCGATCCCTATACCACCCATGGCCAGGATGGCCTGGTGAACCATGCCGGCTATGTCGAGAATGACGCCACGGTCGAAGTGCTGGTGGGGCAAAGCCTCAACCAAGCGGCGGCCGGCGCCGATATCATCGCCCCGTCCGACATGATGGACGGCCGCATCGGCGCTATCCGCGATGCGCTGGAAGGCGCCAGCCACGCCAATGTGCAGATCATGTCCTATGCCGCCAAATATGCTTCGGCCTTTTACGGCCCGTTCCGCGATGCCGTGGGCTCGCGTGGGCTGCTCAAGGGGGACAAGAAGACCTACCAGATGGACCCGGGCAACGCCGAGGAAGCCCTGCGCGAGGTGGAGCTGGACCTGGCCGAGGGCGCGGACAGCGTGATGGTCAAGCCCGGGCTGCCCTATCTCGACATTGCCGTGCGTGTGAAAGAGGCATTCGGCGTGCCGGTCTTTGCCTATCAGGTGAGCGGCGAATACGCGATGATCGAGGCGGCCGTGGCCGCCGGCGCGGGGGAACGCGATGCGCTGGTGCTGGAAACGCTGCTGGCGTTCAAGCGGGCGGGCTGTTCCGGCGTGCTGACCTATCATGCCGCGCATGCCGCGCGGCTGCTCAACCGGTGAGCGGCATGACCAGCCGCGCCGATGTCACCATCCTGCCGCTGCATGGCAAGACGCCGCAGATCCACCCCAGCGCATTCATTGCGCCGGGATGCCGCATCGTGGGTGACGTCACCATCGCGGAAGGGGTATCGATCTGGTACAACTGCGTGATCCGGGCTGACGTCAACCGCGTGGTGATCGGCGCGCGCAGCAATGTGCAGGATGGCACGGTGATCCATTGCGACAGCCCCAAGCCGGGGCGTCCGGAAGGCTTTCCCACACTGATTGGCGAGGACGTGCTGATTGGCCACATGGCGATGGTCCACGGCTGCACGCTGCACGATCGCGCGTTCGTGGGCCTGGGCACCATCGTGATGGATGGCGCGGTGATCGAAAGCGATGCCATGCTGGCGGCGGGCGCCATGCTGACGCCGGGCAAGCGCATCCCCGCGCGCCAGCTGTGGAGCGGGCGCCCTGCTGCCTTCATGCGCGAGTTGAGCGATGAAGCGCTGGCCGACATGCAGCACGGCGTGGCGCACTATGTCGAAAACGGCCAGGCCCATGCCGCCGCCGTGGCCGAGGCGCTCAATGGCACGGCCCAAGCCTGATCTGCCGCCCGCCGCAGCCTTGCGCGCGCTGGCCGATGGCGAACACCGCCTGACGGTGCGCGTCACGCCCGGTGCGCGGGCCGAAGGCGTGGCGATCGAAGACGGCCGCGTGCTGGTGAAAGTGCGGGCCAAGCCCGAGGATGGCAAGGCGACCGCTGCCGTGATCGGCTTGGTGGCCCAGGCGC
>NZ_KE148517.1:14625-14963 GCF_000410615.1 Novosphingobium sp. B-7
GAGCAGCCCTGACCAGAGCAGCGCCCACGACCGCCATTCGCCGCCCCCGCTCACGCCGGCAAGCTGGCGCGCCAGGCCCTGGCCCAGCTTGACCAGGGCGCCAGTCATATAGGTGAGCCCCACGGCCACTTCGCCATCGCGCAGGAACGTGTTGTTGAGCGCGCCCATCGCCAGCACCAGCCCGGCCAGCATGGCGCCGTGCTGGCCCAGCACCCGCGCCAGCGCCGCTTCGAGCAAACACAGCGTGACCAGGCCCAGCACCGCCGGCTTGCGCCTGGCCCCGGCCTTGAGCGCCACCAGTGTGCCCAGGGTTACCCCCACCACGAACCCGGTGATCA
>NZ_KE148517.1:15074-15416 GCF_000410615.1 Novosphingobium sp. B-7
AAGCCCACGGCATCGACAAAGCCGGCCATCGCTGCCAGGGCCACGGCAAAACGGCGGCGTGCATGATCCATCCGATCCATGGGGCGCAGCCTATTAGTATCCAGCCGCGCGGTCCACCACCCCGGCCAGCGGCTGCCCGGCGCGCCAGCGCGCGATGTTGGCGGCAATCGCGCGCGCGGCCGAATGGGGATCAGTGGGTGCGGCCACGTGGGGCGTGATGGTCACGCCGGGATGCTGCCACAGCGGATCGTGCTGCGGCAGCGGCTCGTGCGGGAACACGTCGAGCACGGCATGGCCCACCTGCCCGCTGTCGAGCGCGGCGATAAGATCGGCCGTTACCAC
>NZ_KE148517.1:15451-15795 GCF_000410615.1 Novosphingobium sp. B-7
GATCAGCCCGGCCCCGCGCGGCAGGCGGGCGAGTGCCGCGCGATCGAGCAACCCGTGGGTCTGTGCCGTCAACGGCAGCAGGGTGACCAGGATATCGGCCTGCGCCAAGGCCACGGCCAGGCCAGCATCTCCTGCCAGCATGGGGATCGTGCCATCGGCAGCGCCCCGCCCGCTGCGGCTCCATCCCACCACGGGAAAGCCGGTGCGCGCCAGCAGGGCCGCGCTGGCCTGGCCCATTTCCCCCATGCCCAGGATGGTCACCCGGCGCTCTGCCAGGCGAGGCTGGGCCAGCGGTTGCCAGCAGGCGGCGGCTTGCTGCGCGCGATAGGCGGGCACCTCGGCGA
>NZ_KE148517.1:15805-19243 GCF_000410615.1 Novosphingobium sp. B-7
GCGATGCAGCATCAAGACATGGCCCAGCACCGCTTCGGCCATGTCGGCCGCCAGCTGTGGATCGATCAGCCGGGCGAGCGTGACCGGTGGCAGCGCAGGATCGGCCAGCAGACCATCGACGCCGGCCCAGGCGCTTTGCATCAGGCACAGGGCCGGCAGCCGCGCCAGCAGCCCCGGCGGCGGATTGGCGACCACGGCCACGGTGATATCGGCCAGTAGCGCTGATGGCGGCGGGGTATCCTCCGCGCCGCTCCAGGCCACGATGGTATCATCGGGCAGCGCCGCTCCAAGCGCCCGCGTCCAGGTGGCCATGGCCGGGGCTGGCAGATCGGCCAGGAACAGGATCGGCACGGGCAAGACGTCTCCCCAGGCGTTTCACGTGGAACAGCGTTATTCGGCGCTGGTTTGCGCCAGGATCACTCCCGCAAACAGCAGCAGGGCGATCATAGCAAAGACCAGCAGCGCTGCGGTGCGCCACAGCGCCCCTGCCCGACCGCAGCCATAGGTGCCGCGCACCTGGCGATAGATATGCAGCGGCGGCACGATCAGCGTGGCCAGCGCCACACCGGGCAGGCCGATGCGGTTGGCGATCATCAGCACCACGGAAAACAGCGTCATGAACGCCAGCGAAAAGGTGACGAACACGGTGTGGTCGTAAAGCTGGAAGCGCCGGCTGAACGGGAACAGCAGCCACAGCATAGGCACCGAAATCGGGATCAGCGCCCAGCTGTATTTATAGGCGTAGGATTGCAGCTTGTAGAGCGCCAGGCCCGGATTGGTACGGAATGCCTCCAGAACGTGGGCCAGCACGGGAATGTCGCTGCTCACGCGCGGGGTACCGCTGCCCGGTGCCGAGGGCGCCATGTTTTCCAGGATATCGAGCGAGGTTTTCTGCGTGTCGATCTGATCGTCGATCACTGCGGTGCTTTTGTGCTGCGCCAACAACTGCGCGCGCTGCGCTTCCAGCTTGGCCAGCTTGCTTTGCGTTTCGGCCTTGCCCTGGTCCAGGCTCTTGCCATTGTCGGCCGCGCTGGGGTTCCAGTGCCATTCGCCACTGATCTGGTGAAACACCGCAAACATCAGGAACACGCTGAACAGGAACAGCGCCAGGGGCGAGACGAAGCGCACCCGCTGTCCGTCGATATAGCGCCGGGTCAGTTCGCCCGGGCGCCAGGCGAGCATGGGCAGGGTGTGCCAGATGCGCCCTTCGAAGTGGAAAACCCCGTGGAGAAGGTCGTGGAAAAACGCCCCTAGCGTGCGGTGGACATGCGCCGCCTGGCCGCAGGCATGGCAGTGGCTGCCCAGCAGCGGCGTGGCGCAGTTGAGGCAGGCAGTTTCATGCGTGTGGCCATCCTGGCCAACCGCAAGGGCCGGTTCCGACATTGCTCGATTTCCCCCTTCGTTGCTCCAGATTGCGGCGTTCCGCGCCTATCCGCAAGCCCCGCCCCACCACTTTACGGGCTGTTAACCCTGGTGAGGCAGGGAGAAGGCAGGGGTTTTGCCCGGATGGGCCTGGACAAGGGAATCACACGGGCGTGCACGGGCCCAGCGACAGTTTCGGCAGCTTTGGCAAGGGCATCGGCGCCGCTGGCCTGGGTGGCGGCGGCTTTGCGCGCAGCACCGTGCCTGGCGGCTTTGGCACGCGCCGCGCCCCGATCGTTACCCCTGCCCTGCCCGGTACGCCCCTGCCCGGTACGCCCCTGCCCGGTGCGCCTGATTGGCGCCAGTCGCCCCACCCGTTTGCCCGCCGCTGGCTGGGTGCGTGCGTGCGCATCGAGCGCGCGGCTGCGCGCTGGCTGCATGTGCACGATCTGGCCCAGGATATTGGCAGCCGCCGCTGGCTGCATGGTGCGGCCACTGGTGCCACGCTGGCCGCTGCCGCGCTGGCGCTATGGCCCAGTTTCGCCCCGCTCCAGGCTGCGCCGCTGCAAGCGCTCGATGATGGCATGGCGCAGGAATTTGCCGCGCAAGGCATTCGTCCGTTGGCCCAGGGCGCCAGCAACGGCCGCCACTTTGCCGCCACTGCGCGGGTGATCCACCTCGCCGCCGCGCCCGAACGGGCGACCATTGCCCTTACCGCCACGCTGGGTGAAAATGACAGCCTGGCGCGCATGCTGCAACGCTCGGGCCTGGCCGGCAGCGATGCCGCGCAAGTGGCGGGCCTTATCACCCGCGCCCTGCCGCCCGAACAACTGCTGCCCGGCACGCGCTTTGCGATGACGCTGGGCGCCCACGCCAACCCGTTCGATCCGCGCCCGCTGGAAAAGCTCAGCGTACGGGCGCGGTTTGACCTGGCCATCGATATCGTGCGCCAAGGCGGCGGCCTGGCGCTGCACCAGCGCGCGATCCCGGTCGATACCACGCCGATGCGCCTGACCGGCATTGTCGGTAGCAGCCTCTATCGCTCTGCCCGCGCCGCCGGGGCCAGCCCGCAGGCGGTGCAGGACTATCTGCGCACGATCGATACCGTGCTGCCGTTCGAAGACATCGCTCCCACGGACGAATTCGACCTGGTGGTGGCCTACAAGCGCGCCGCCGATGGCCAGGGGCAGATGGGTGATCTGCTCTATGCCGGGGTGCGCCGGGGATCGCAGCAACGCGCGCAATTGCTGCGCTGGGGCAACCAGGGCGAATTCATGAGCCCCGAGGCAATGAAGGGCACGATGGCGGGCAGCACATCGGCCGGCGCGCTGGCCGCGCCGGTGGATGGACACATCACCTCGGGCTTTGGCTGGCGCCGCCATCCCATCCTGGGCTACGTGCGCCTGCACGCCGGCATCGATTTCGGGGCGGCCTGGGGCGCGCCGATCCATGCGGTCAGCGACGGTACGGTTACCTTTGCCGGGTGGCATGGCGGGCATGGCGAATATGTGCGCCTCGATCACGGGGGTGGCATCGGCACCGGCTATGGCCACATGAGCCGCATTGCCGTGGCGCCTGGCACCCATGTCGTGCGGGGGCAGGTGATCGGCTATGTCGGCTCCACCGGCCTGTCGACCGGGCCACACCTGCACTATGAACTCTATCGCGGTGGCCAAGTGGTCGATCCCGGCTCGTTCAGCATGATCATGCGCCCGCGCAGTGTCGATCCGGCGCAACTGGCCGCCTATCGCGCCCGGCTCAATGCCTTGATGGCGCTGCGGCCGATTGCGCCCGCTGCCCTTCATTCATCCGAGGTTCGGTGATCGCAAGGCAGCAGTCTGATTACCGCGAAGCCGTTGACGCCCTTGGCTGCCCTCCATAGGGAGCGGGCGGTAGAAAGGCAGGACGGTTTTCTTGGGCAAGCGCAGATGGATCATGGTGCTGGACCGTGGGGCGGTCCTGTTCATCGGCATTGCCGTGGGCACTGTGCTGGGCCTCTCGTTCCGCACCGGGGGCAAGCCGTGGCAGGCGCTGCCGGGCTGGGATGCTGGCGCGCCGCTGGCCGATACGGCGCCC
>NZ_KE148517.1:19282-21381 GCF_000410615.1 Novosphingobium sp. B-7
CCTGCCCCCCTTGCCGCCGCCGGGCCAGCCCCTGCCCCCAGCCTGGCCCCGGGTTGCAGCGGCAAGTTTCCCAAGAGCGCGCGCGTGGCCGAAGCGCTGGCGGCGCACCGGCCGCTGCACATCGGCGTGTTCGGCGATTCGTTCGGTGATGGCCTGTGGGCCGCGACCGACCAGGCGTTTCGCAAGTATCCCGATGTAAAGGTTCACCAATTCAGCCACGAAGGCACTGGCTTTACCCGCTATCGCACGCGCGATCTGTTGCAGGACGCCAAGGACCGCGTGGCCGGCCAGCCGATCGACGTGGCGCTGATCAGCATTGGCGCCAACGATACCCAGGGCCTGTTCGTCAACGGCCACGCCGCCGCCTATATGACCCCGGCCTGGCAGGAAACGATCGAAGGCCGGATGACCGCGCTGGTGCGGATGCTGCAGCAGCGCGGCGTGGCGGTGGGCTGGGTGGGCCTGCCGCGCATGCGCGATGCAACATACGATCGCGATATCCAGGCGATGAACCGCTTCTATGCCAAGGTCACCTGCCGCTTGGGCGTGCCCTTTGCCAATGCCGTGCCGGTGAGCCAGGATCGCCAGGGCCATTTTGCCCTGCGCCTGATCGATCCGGCCACCGGCAAGGACTATCTCGCCCGCGCCAACGACGGCAAGCACATGACGTTTCATGGTTATGAAGTGATCAGCCGGCCGGTGGTGCAGCCGATCCTGGCCCTGCTGGCGCCGCCAGCGGCCAAGCCCACAACCCAAGCCGTAAGCAATGACACAGCGCCGGCGGCGTCCGCCAGCCATGCCCCGGCGCCCAAGCATGCCAAGCGGCCTGCTGTCGATGCAACGCGGGCGGATGTCCCCAGCAAGCCCACAGGGTTGCCAACAGACTTGCCCACACACAAGTCCACCGCATCACCCACAGACTTGTCCACAGCCCCGGCCAAGGCGCCGGCTGATGCCAAACCGGCCCCGCCCGCGCCGACACCCTCGGCCAGCCCGTCGAAATCGAGTGCCGGCGCCTCACCAGCCAGCGGAAAACGTTCATGATCGCTCGCGCGTTTGCCCGCACGCAGTTGGCCCTTGCGGCTTGGGGCACGGCGGCGCTGTTGCCGGCGGCCGCTGTTGCGCAGACCGGCGCACCGGTCGATCTGACACTGCCGGGCGCCCCTGCCCCTGCCGTGCCGGCGATCACTGCGGCGGTGCCCGGGCAACTGTCCAATGCCGCCGCGCTGGCGCCGTTTCTGGCCAAGCTGGCCAATGGCGCGCCGGGCGGGGTGCTGTCCGTCGTGCAGATTGGCGATAGCCATACTGCGGGCGACATGATCAGCCAGGGCCTGCGCGCTGCGCTGCAGGCGCGGCTGGGCAATGGCGGGGGCGGCATGATGCCGGCGGGCAAGCCCTATCAGGGCTATCTCACCTGGGGCGTCACCGCGCGGCAAAGCGCCGATTGGCAGGGCAATGCCCTGTTCGGCCCGCAACGCACCGCCATGGGCGCGCTGCTCGGCTTTTCCGGTTTTACCCAGACCACCACCATGCCCGCCGCGACGATGAGCCTGACCGCCGATAGCCCGGCCACGCGGTTCACCCGCTTTACCCTGTGCGGGTTGACCGGGCCGGAAGCAGGCGCGGTGACGGTCACGTTCGATGGCGTCCCGGCCGAGCCGATCAGCTTTTCCGCACAGGCGCCGGGCGCGGTGTGCTTCGTGCGCACCTCTGCGGTGCCGGTCACCCAGGCGACCGTGGCCACGCTCGATACCCGCCCGGTCAGCCTGACGGCGTGGGAAACCCGCACCGGCACGCCCGGCGCGATCGTGGCCAACCTGGGCGTGGTTGGTGCGCGGGCGATGCATCTGGCACGGGCAGACGATACGGTGGCCGGGGCCGAACTCGCCGCGGCCCGGCCCGATCTGGTGATCCTGGCATTCGGCACCAACGAAGGATTCGATCCGGCGCTGGGCCTGGCCGAAACCGAATCCGTGCTGCGCAGCGCCGTGGCGCGGGTGCGGCGCATGGCTGGGCCTGACGTGCCGATCCTGCTGGTCGGGCCGCCCGATGCCGCCAGCAGCCGGGCGATCGTGGCCCTGCCCTCCCTGCCCGAAACC
>NZ_APCQ01000516.1:0-1849 GCF_000410615.1 Novosphingobium sp. B-7
CGGCCGGGCCGTCGTCACGGCCATGCTGGCGGCGCTTTTGCCGCAGGGGGTTGCGCGCGCGCAGCAGTCGGCAGACCAGGATGCCCTGCCACGCAGCGTGATCGAGGCCTGGCGCCCGCCCACCCTGACCATCACGCGCTATACCGAAGACTGGTCGAGCCTGGCCGACCCCGCCGCCCGCCGCGCGCGGTGGACCGCGCCGCTGAAATACATTCCTCTGGCCGCGCCGCAGGTGTGGCTGTCGACCGGCCTGGAACTGCGCGCGCGGGTAGAGGCAACCCAGGGGCAGACCGCGCGCTATTGGCGGGCGGTGCCCCCTGCCGAGCTGCATGCGGGCCGCTTTAGCGTGTTCGTGCAGGGCCTGGCCAATGCCGCGCAGGGCGTGGTCGGTGGACCATCGCCAGTCGATCGCACCGGGGTTGATCTGTTGCAGGCCTTTGCGGATGTGACCGTGCCGATCGCGCCGGACACCACGCTGCGCCTGGAAGGCGGGCGCCAGCTGGTCAGCCTGGGCAGCGAGCGGCTGGTCGGCACCCGCTATGGCCCCAATACGCCGCTGCCGTTCGATGGCACGCGGGCGCTGCTCGATTCCGGCCCTTATACTGCCAGCCTGTTCTACCTGGTGCCGGTCGCGGCCGGGCCGCACAGCATGGACGATCGGCGATCGCGGCAAAAGGCGCTGTGGGGGCTATATGCCACGCGCTGGCTGGGCAGCGGGCATGTCGCGCGGATCGATGCCTATGCCCTGGTCTATCACGATCGCGCCGCCAGCCTGCAACAGGCCGGGTTTGCCGGCGGCCTGGGTGACGAACGGCGCATTACCCTGGGCCTGCGCAGCGCCGGGCGTGCCGGGTCTGCCTATTGGGACATGGAGGCGATGGCCCAGGGAGGGCGTCTGGCCGGCGCGCCGATCCATGCCTGGTCGGTGGCGCTGCGCGCCGGGCGCCGCTTTCCGGCTTTGCCGGCCACGCCCGATCTGTCGCTCCATGTCGATCTCGCGAGTGGCGACAAGGCGCCCGCCGATGGTCGGGTCAACGGCTTCAACCCCCTGTTTCCCAAAGGCAAGTATTTTGGCGAGCTTTCGCCACTGGGCCCGCGCAACCTGATCGATGTGCACCCCGCGCTCACGCTCGCGCTGGGCAAGCTGAACGGCGGCGCGGTGCAATTGGGTGTTACGGGCATGGCCTATTGGCGGCAAAGCCGGGGCGACGGCGTCTATGATGTGCCCGGCCGCCAGCTGCACTCCGCCACGGCCGGCCAGGCGCGCTTTCTCGGCAAGCAGGCAGAGGCGGTGGTAACCTGGCAGGCCACGCGCGAACTCGCGCTGACTGCCTCTGCCAGCCATTTCGTGCCCGGCGGCTTTCTCGTCCAGGCCGGTGCCGGCCGGCCGATCGATCTGTTTGCCGGTGAAGCTTCGTTCCGGTTCTGAAAGGGAAAGTGCCATGGACTCTCATCCGCCCCCATCGCCCCCCGTCGCCGGCGCGCCTGTGGCGGTGCGCACGCCATCGCCGCTGCCACGCCTGCTGCTGTTGCTGTCGGCGACGACCGGCTTCGTCGACGCCGTTAGCGTCCTTGGCCTGGGCAAGGTGTTTACCGCGAACATGACCGGCAACGTGGTGTTCCTGGCCTTTGCGCTGGCCCGCGCGCCGGGTTTCACGCCCGTGCCCTACCTGGTGGCGCTGGGCCTGTTCATGGTGGGCGCGAGCGTGGCGGGGCGGTTGTGGCGCCACGCGTCGAGCCATCCGCTGCGCTATTGGCTGCTGCGCGCGGCCTTGCTTGAAGCCGTGCTGTTCCTGGCGGCGGCGGCCGTGGCGCTGGTGCCCGGCGCCGACGGCATCGTGGCGCATCC
>NZ_APCQ01000515.1:0-538 GCF_000410615.1 Novosphingobium sp. B-7
TCTCAATGTGCATTGGGATGTCGGACCCGACGGCCTTGCCAAGCCCCATGCCCATGTAATGCTGGGCATGCGCGAAGTTGGAGAAGACGGTTTCGGCGCCAAGGTGCGCGAGTGGAACAGGACCGAGCTCCTGACCCACTGGCGCGAAGCCTGGGCCGAGCACGTCAACGAACGGCTGGCGCAGCTCGATATCGACGCGCGGATTGATCACCGGAGTCTGGAGGCCCAGGGCATCGATCTCGAGCCGCAGAACAAGATCGGCCCGGCCGCGGCACGCATGGCGCAGGAAGGCTTGGTCCGCGAGCGGCTGGAAGAGCATTTTGCCATTGCCCGGAGCAATGGCGAGAAGATCCTTGAAAACCCCGGCATTGCGCTCGATGCCATCACCCACCAGCAGGCGACCTTCACTTCGCGCGACCTTGCGACGTTCGTGCACCGCCACAGCGAGGGAAAGGACCAGTTCGACGCCGTGCTGGCGGCGGTGCGAGGCTCGCCCGATCTTGTCCGACTGGGACCTGACGGACGCGGCGAGGAGCGC
>NZ_KE148518.1:0-1373 GCF_000410615.1 Novosphingobium sp. B-7
GGCGCTGGCCCGCCCGGCCATTGCCCCGCCCGAACCGTGGGTCTTGCCGCCCGGCGCCGCGATCACGCCCACCGGCGCTGGCGCCCAGGGCGCCGCCACGATCGACCTGCTGATCGATGAGCAGGCGCGCCTGATCGATGGCGGCAGCAGCGTCTATCGCGCCAACCGCTTTCGCATTGCCACCACCCAGGGGTTGGACGATGCCGCCCTGCAATTGAGCTGGGACCCCAGCCTCGAAACGCTGACGCTGCACCGCTATCGCATCCTGCGCGGCGATAGCGTGATCGACCTGCTGGGCGATGGCAGCGCCCTTTCCGTGGTGCGCCGCGAAAAGAACCTCGAAGACGCGATGCTCGATGGCAAGCTGACCGCCACGCTCCAGCCCGATGACCTGCGCGTGGGCGACGTGATCGATGTTGCCTATACCCGCACGCGCCGCGATCCAGCGATCGGCGGCCGCGCCGAACTGGTGATGGGCCCGGCAGACGGTTTCCCGCTGGGCCACTATCGCCTGAGGATGACCTGGCCGGTGGGCCGCGCGGTGCAATGGCGCGCCTGGCCCGGCGTGGTGCAGCCCAAGCTGACGCGGCAGGGCGACACGATGGAACTGCTGGCCGAACGCAGCGACTTTTCCACCGAGCGGGCGCCCAGCGGCGCGCCCGCGCGCTTTGGTCTGGTCAACCTGGTGGAGCTGACCGAATTTGCCGATTGGCCCAGCGTCTCGCGCACCGGCCACGCCCTGTTCGAAACCGCCGAAACGCTCAAACCCGATAGCCCGCTCAAGGCCGAGATCGCGCGCATTGCCGCCGCCAGCGCCGATCCGGTGCGCCGCGCCGAACTGGCCCTGGCCCTGGTGCAGGAACAGGTGCGCTATCTGTTCATCGGCATGAACGATGGCGGTTTCGTGCCCGCCCCGGCAGACCTGACGTGGCAGCGCCGCTTTGGCGATTGCAAGGGCAAGACCGCACTGCTGGTGGCACTGCTCAAGGGACTGGGCATCGCGGCACGGCCGGTCTTTGTCGATACCGACAGCGGCGATGCCGTGGCCGCGCGGCTGCCGGCGATGAACCTGTTCGATCACGTGCTGGTCGAGGCGCAGATCGGCGGGCGCAGCTATTGGCTGGACGGCACGCGCCAGGGCGATAGCCGGCTCGACCGGCTGGAAGTGCCGAATTACACCAGTGGCCTGCCCACCACGGCGCAAGGCAGCGGCTTGGTGGCGATGGTGCCGCCCGCGCCCAGCGCGCCGCAGGTGGTGACCAGCCTTGCGCTCGATGCCTCGGCCGGGGTGGAGGTGCCCGCCCCGGCGCGGGCGGAAATGCGCGCGCGCGGCGATACGGCGGCGCGCTGGCGGGTGAAAAATGCCGGCCTGG
>NZ_KE148518.1:1383-2561 GCF_000410615.1 Novosphingobium sp. B-7
AATATGCCGGCCTGGCCACGGCCGAGCGCGAACGCCAGCTGCGCAAGCTGTGGCGCGATGTCTATGATTTCGTTACCCCGCAAACCGTGACGGCCACTCTGGACGAGGCCAGCGGCGATTATGTGCTGGGCATGACCGGCACCGCCAAGATGGAGTGGACATCGAGCGGATCGATGCGCTGGTACGAACTCGATCGCGCGCGCGTAGGGTGGAAACCCGATGTGCAGCGCGAGGGCACCTTGCTGGCCGATGCGCCCTTTGCGTTTGATTATCCCGATTGGTGGGCCAACCACGAAACCGTGCGCCTGCCGCGTGGCAGCAAGGACTTTACCCTGCAAGCGAGCGACGTGGATGAAACCGTGGGCGGCCTCTATGCCTTTCACCGCCGCGTGACGCTGGATGGCGACACGGTGACGATGGACAACGACACCCGCGCTCTCAAGGCCGAATTGCCCGCCGCCGATGCCGCCAAAGTGCGCGATCGCATGGCCGAACTGGGCAACCATGGCCAGTTCATCCGCCTGCCCGCGATGTATGAAGCGACCGATGCCGACATGGCTGCCCTCGCCGCCGACAAGCCGGCGCTGGCCCATGCCTGGCTGGTACGCGGCGCGGCTGCGTTTGACCGGGGCGACATGCCCGGCGCCATCGCCGGCCTGAATGCGTCGCTGGCGGTCGATGCCAAGCAGCCGATCGCGCAAGGGCTGCTGGCCTTTGCCTATGCCAGCCAGGGCGATGCCCGCGCCACCGAAACGGCCGATGCCGCACTGGCGCTGGACGACAAATACGACATGGCCTGGGCGGCCAAGGGGCTGGTCGCGCTCAAGGCGCAGAAGATGGCCGACGCCATCGCTGCCTATGACCACGCCATCGCGATCGATCCGCGCAACCCGCGCACTCTGGCCGGGCGGGCCAGCGCGCACCTGGCGATGGGCCAATATGGCCCGTCTTTGGCCGATACCGACGCCGCGCTTGTCCTCGCGCCCGATCTGCCGCTGCAGCCCGTGCGCGTGGTCGCGCTCTCGATGCTGGGCCGCACGACCGAGGCACTGGAGGGGGCCGACGCGCTGCTGGCCAAGACCCCCGACGCGCGCGACATGCGCCGCCTGCGCGCTGCCCTGCGCGCGCAGGAGGGAGACCGCACCGGTGCCCTGGCCGATGCCGACTGGCTGGGGGGG
>NZ_KE148518.1:3140-4136 GCF_000410615.1 Novosphingobium sp. B-7
GGCCGCGCAGGGGCGCACCGCCGCCGCGCTGCAACTGGCCGGCACCACGCTGGCCGGCCATGCCCAAGACCCGGAGGCGCACAACCTGGTGTGCTGGTTCAAGGCCACGCACAACCTGGCGCTCGACAGTGCCGGCGGCGATTGCGACAACGCCCTGCGCCTGGCGCCGGGCCGCCCCGATTTCATCGACAGCCGGGGTTTCCTGCGCCTGCGCCAGGGTGACAACAAGGGCGCGATTGCCGACTACGACACCGCGCTGCGCATGGCGCCGACGCTGATCGCCTCGCTCTACGGGCGCGGGCTGGCCTATGCCCGCCTGGGCGAGCGTGACCGCGCGCTGGCCGATCTGTCCCGCGCGCGCAGCCTGTCACCGGGGGTGGACAAGACCTGGGCCGAATATGGCATGCAACTGCCGCCAGGATTCTGAGCGCCGCGCGCGCCATGTGCGGTGCGGACGAGGCCCAAGGCTGGTGACGCGCCGGTTGCGGACGGTCTGGCAGGACGGGCCACCAGAAAAGCGGGACCCCGGGTCAAGCCCGGGGTGACGAAGAAGGTGTTGTTTTCTAAAACCTTACGTCACCCCGGGCTTGACCCGGGGTCCCGCTCAATGATTTGCGCCATGGCAATCAACCACCAATCCTTGCCCCTTACCCACACAATGGATCGACGCAGCGCGGATTGGCAGCGTCCTAATCCACCTGGCGCCACTCTCCGGGCGCGAGGCCGTCGAGCGTCCAGGCGCCGATGGCCCAGCGCACCAGGCGCAGGGTGGGGTGGCCCACGGCCGCCGTCATGCGCCGCACCTGGCGGTTTCGCCCTTCGCGCAGGGTCAGCTCCAGCCAGCAATCGGGCACGCTCTTGCGAAACCGTACCGGCGGCACGCGCGGCCACAGCGCGGGCGGATCGATGCGGCGCGCGCCAGCGGGCAGGGTCATCCCGTCTTTCAGCCGCACCCCGCGCTGCAAGGCGGTGAGCGCCGCGTCATCCGGCTCTCCC
>NZ_KE148518.1:4331-4559 GCF_000410615.1 Novosphingobium sp. B-7
GGCACAGGACGCCATAGGGCTTGTTGAACGCGATCAGGGCCATGGGTGCTCAATCCGCCCAATCGCTGTCATCATCTTCTTCCTCGCCATCATCGAAAGCGAGCGTGCCCTGGTCGATCAGCGCGGTCACCAGCGCGGCGGTGCCCGGCGCGCCGGCCAGGCCCGGATCGAGCAGCACCAGCGCCCCGCCGCACAATGCCTGGGCCAGGGCCACGTCGGCGCAGGGCC
>NZ_KE148519.1:0-321 GCF_000410615.1 Novosphingobium sp. B-7
GCCGCCGGGCACGCTGTCCTGCTCCACCAGCATCACGCGCTGGCCCGCCTGCGTCGCAGCCAGCGCGGCAGCCAGGCCGGCTGGCCCGGCGCCCACCACCAGCACGTCACAAAACGCGGCGCGGTGGTCAAAACTGTCGGGATCGGCATCGGCCGGTGCCGGGCCCAGGCCAGCGGCCTTGCGGATGAACCGCTCATAGACCATCCAGCGGCGCGGCGGCCCGAAAAAGGTCTTGTAGTAAAAGCCTGCCGGGATCAGCCGCGATGCCAGGCCATTGATCGCGCCCACGTCAAACGCCAGGCTGGGCCAGACATTCTGGCT
>NZ_KE148519.1:466-966 GCF_000410615.1 Novosphingobium sp. B-7
ACTGCGCGCCACCACGGCAACGCCGTTGTCGAGCAGGGCCGCCGCCAGGGTCTGCCCCGGCCGCGCGGCATAGGTCTTGCCGTCAAACGTGAACGTCAGCGCAGCGCCGCTCATGGCAGCACCGCCGGGCCCAGCGGGCGCACTGCCACGATGGCGTGGGTCATGCGGTGGCGCCGCAGTTCCAGCCAGCCACGGCAACCCAGGGTGTGGCGCCAGATCTCGTCCTCCTCGCCGCGCGGATTGGCGCGGGCATAGAGCGTGGCCATCGCCGCGGCCGGCGCGGCATCGAGCGGCACCACGCTGTCGCGCGTGCGCTCATAGGTGAACTCTTCCTGCGCGCGCGGCCCGCAATGGGGGCAATCGATCAGCATCATGGCCTGCTCTCCCCCTCAGCGGTGCTGCGGCATCGGGCCAACGCCCGCTTCGTCGATGGTGCGCCCCTGGGCAAAGCGCGCCAGGTCAAACGGCGCGGCGATCGGGTGCGGCTGGCCCGGGGCGGG
>NZ_KE148519.1:987-3539 GCF_000410615.1 Novosphingobium sp. B-7
GGTGGTGGGCATAGAGATGCCCCGATCCCGGCGTCGCCTTGAACCCGCCATAGCACCAGCCGCCGTTGATATAGAGGTTGCGCAGCGGCAGGTCGCCGATGATCGGCGAGCCGTCAAAGCTCATGTCGGTCACGCCCGACCAGCAGCGCACCATGCGCAACCGGCTGAGCGCCGGCACCAGGGCAATCGCCTGGGCGATCGCATCTTCCAGCCGCACCGGCTGGCCGCGCTGGGCATAGCTGGGAAAGCCATCGGGATCGCCGCCCGCCACGATCCCGCCCTTGTCGGATTGCGAGATATAGCAGTGCAGCGATTGCGACATGATCACCGTATCGATCATCGGCTTGACCGGCTCGGTGACATAGGCCTGCAGCGTGTGGCTTTCGATCGGCAGGCGCAGTCCGGCAAGGCCCGCGACATGGCCGCTGTTGCCCGCCACGCAGATTGCCACCTTGCCCGCCGCGATTGCGCCGCGCGTGGTCTCGATGCCGGTCACGCGGTCGCCCTCGCGAACGAAGCCGGTCACCTCGCAATTCTCGATCACGTCCACGCCCAGGTTGTCGGCCGCGCGGGCATAGCCCCAGGCTACGGCATCGTGCCGCGCAGTGCCGCCGCGATGCTGGATCATCCCCCCCTGAATCGGCCAGCGCGCATGGGGGGAAAAATCGAGCAGCGGCACCAGGCGGCGCACCGCGTCCACGTCCATCAGCTCGGCATCGATGCCCATCGCGCGCAAGCTATCGCCGCGTTCGGCCAGACGCGTCATGTCGGCATCGGAATGGCCCAGGAACAGCGCACCGCGCGGCGAGAACATGACGTTGTAGTTCAGTTCGTCAGACAGGCCTTCCCACAGCGTGAGCGAATGCTCGAGCAGACGCTGCAGCGGGGCCTGGCGATAGTTGGACCGCACGATCGTGGTGTTGCGGCCGGTGTTGCCGCCACCGATCCAGCCCTTTTCCACCACCGCCACGTTGCGGATGCCGTGCTGGCTCGCCAGGTAATAGGCCGTGGCCAGGCCATGCGCGCCGCCGCCGATGATCACCACGTCATAGCTCGGCCGGGGCTCTGCCGCGCGCCAGGCACGGCCCCAGTGGCGATGGCCGCCCAGCGCGCCACGCAGCAAGGCCAGCGCGGAATAGCGGCCCTGCGGCCAACGGGTTGATCGGGTTCCTGTCACGCCATCATGGGTAAGTGGCGCAGGGCGATCCCGTCGCGTCTAAAAATGTCATCCCCATGGCCGAAAATGTGATTTGCCAAAAACGCCTGACGACCGGTCTTTGCAGGGCGTGAAAGCGCGGGCGGCACACGGCCGGCCCGCCGGGGGGAACGCAAAGCATGACCGGAATTGTTGATCCGGGGGCGCTGGCCATGCCAGGTCAGGCTCTCTTGCTGCGCTGCGCCGATCAGCGCGGCATCGTCGCGGCGGTGGCCGGCTTCCTGGCGGAACAGGGGGCCACGATCACCGAATCCAATCATTTCAACAACGGCACCAAGGGCCAGTTCGCCATGCGCACGGCGTTTGCCGGCGATGGCGCACCGCTGCCCGATGTGGCCACGCTGCGCCAGCGCTTTGCCCCGATCGCCGATCGCTTTGCCATGGACTGGTCGCTGCACGACATGGCCCAACGCCCGCGCCTGCTGCTGGCGGTATCGAAATTCGGGCATTGCCTGTTCGATCTGCTGCACCGCTGGCGCGCCGGGCTGCTGCCGGTCGATATCGTCGGCGTGGTTTCCAACCATGATGACATGCGCAGCTTTGTCGAATGGAGCGGCCTGCCCTATCACCACCTGCCGACCAAGCCGGATGGCAAAGCCGCGCAGGAAGCCCGCTTTGCCGCGCTGATCGACGAGACGCAGCCCGATCTGGTGGTGCTGGCGCGCTACATGCAGATACTCTCGCCGATGCTCTGCGCCAAGGTGGCGGGGCGCTGCATCAATATCCACCACAGCTTCCTGCCCAGCTTCAAGGGCGCCAAACCCTATCACCAGGCGCACGAGCGCGGGGTGAAGATCATCGGCGCCACCGCGCACTATGTCACGACCGACCTGGATGAAGGGCCGATCATCGAACAGGACGTACGCCGCGTCAGCCATGTCCATGCGCCCGACACGCTGGTGGCGCTGGGCCGTGACGTGGAATGCCAGGTGCTGGCCCGCGCGGTGTCGTGGCATATCGAACGGCGCGTGATGGTCGATGGCAACAAGACCATCGTGTTTGGCTGAACCGCATTATTGTGCAGTGCAGCATTTTACTGAATTTCCCCGGTGAAACCGCAAGGTTTCCCCGGGGAAATCACATATACATCTGTAATTATTATTCTTTTATGCTTCCTGCGGACGCCGCGCCAACCAGTTGACCAGCCCCGCCCCCACGCCCAGCGCCAGGCCCAGCACGCTCACCCCGGTCCAGGCCGCGCCGTGCCAGGCCAGCGCCGCCAGGGCAGAGCCGGCCGCACCCAGCAGGAACATGCCGCCCATGAACAGTGTGTTGAGCCGCGCGCGGGCGCCTTGGTCCAGCGCATAGACGATATGCTGGTGCGAGATCAGCGCGC
>NZ_APCQ01000507.1:0-10296 GCF_000410615.1 Novosphingobium sp. B-7
CCATGCCCTGGCCGCCGAGGAAGCCCATTTCGAAGACCTCATCGCCCAGGCCGTCGCCGCGCGCGAGGGCATTGCCGCTACCGCCGCCGCGCTGGCCCGCATCGACGTGGCCGCCAGCCATGCCGAGCGCGCCGGCGAAGGTGGCTGGTGCCTGCCGCAGGTGGTGGAAGAACCGGTGCTGGCAATCACCGGCGGCCGCCACCCGGTGGTGGAAGCCGCGCTGGCCAAGGCGGGCGAGCGGTTCGTGGCCAACGATTGCCAACTGGCCGAGGCTGACCGGCTGTGGCTGGGCGGCGGGCCGAACATGGGCGGCAAGTCCACGTTTCTGCGCCAGAACGCGCTGATCGTGCTGCTGGCCCAGGCCGGCAGCTATGTCCCCGCGCTCGATGCCACGGTGGGCCTGGTCGACCGGCTGTTCAGCCGTGTCGGCGCCAGCGACAACCTGGCGCGCGGGCGCTCCACCTTCATGGTCGAAATGGTCGAAACCGCCGCGATCCTGCAACAGGCCGGCCCGCGCAGCTTTGTCATCCTCGATGAAGTGGGGCGCGGCACGTCGACCTATGATGGCCTGGCCCTGGCCTGGGCCGTGGCCGAGGCCGTGCACGAAACCAACCGCAGCCGCTGCCTGTTCGCCACCCATTACCACGAGATGCAGCGCCTGGCGGAAACCTGCCCGGCGCTCTCGCTGCACCATGTGCGCGCGCGCGAGTGGAAAGGCGATCTGGTCCTGCTGCACGAAGTGACGCAAGGCCCGGCCGACAAGTCCTATGGCTTGGCCGTGGCGCGCCTGGCCGGCGTGCCCGAACCCGTGGTCAAGCGCGCGCGCAGTGTGCTCGACAAGCTGGAAAAGGGCCGCGCCGCCACTGGTGGCCTGGCTGCGGGCCTTGACGACCTGCCCCTGTTTGCCGCCGCGATCGAGGCCGCCGAGGACAAGGTCGATGCCCTGCGCGAAAAGCTCAACGCACTGGATATCGATGCGCTGTCACCCCGCGCCGCGCTCGATCTGCTTTATGAACTCAAGCGCGAGGCAAACGCATAGCCCCTCCACCACCGCTTGCGCGGCGGTCCCCCTCCCCGCCTTCGGCAGGGAGGATCTTCAGGTCCTCCCCATCAGCGATGGGGAGGTGGCGGCCGCAAGGCCGACGGAGGGGCTTGATGTCAAAGCGACAGAAACAGCCCCGCCAGTGCCGCGCTCATCAGGTTGGACAGCGCGCCGGCGCACAGCGCCTTGATGCCCAGCCGCGCGATCACCGGGCGCTGGTTTGGCGCCAGGCCGCCGGTCACCGCCATCTGGATGGCGATCGACGAGAAATTGGCAAAGCCGCACAGCGCAAAGGTGACGATCGCGATGGTGTGATCGGAAAGGCCCTTGGCCTCTTGCAGATCGATGAAGCCGACGAATTCGTTGAGCACGATCTTGGTGCCGAACAGGCCGCCGGCCTGCATCGCCTCGGCCCAGTTAGGCGCGCCCAAAAGCAGGAACACCGGCGCAAAGATCGGCGCGAGGATTTGCTGGAAGGTCAGCCCGGGATGGCCGAAGAAACCACCCGCCCAGCCCAGCATGCCATTGGCCAGCGCGATCAGCGCCACGAACGCCAGCAGCATCGCGCCCACCGCCACGGCCAGCTTCACCCCGGTCTGCGCACCTTGCGCGGCGGCCATGATCAGGTTGGCCGGGCGCTGTTCTTCCGGCGCTTCTTCCAGCGAAGGCTTGATGTGCGGATTGGTCAGCGCGGCGTCGGCATCGGCGTCAACGGCATCGTGCAGCGGGGGCACGTCAGGCATGATCAGCTTGCCCATGAACACCCCACCCGGTGCCGACATGAACGCCGCCGCGACCAGGTAATCCACCCGCACGCCCAGCCCGGCATAGGCGGCCAGGATCGTGCCAGCCACGCCCGCCATGCCCACGCTCATCACCGTGAACACCTGGCTGGGCGAGAGCGCTGCAAGATAAGGGCGGATCACCAAGGGCGATTCGCTTTGCCCGACAAAGATGTTGGCCGCCGCGCACAGCGATTCCACGCGGCTGATGCCGGTCACCTTTTCCAGCGCGCCACCGATCCAGCGGATCACCAGCGGCATGATGCCCAGGTAATAGAGGATGGAGATCAGCGCAGCGAAGAACACGATCGGCGGCAGCACAGCAATCGCCACGCTCTTGCCGCCCAGTTCGGGCCGGGCAAGATCACCGAACACGAATTCCACCCCGGCGCGCGAATAGGACAGCAACTGCTGCACCGCGCTAGCCGCGCCCTGCAGCGCCGCCTTGCCCGGAGGAAAGCTCAGGACCAGCGCGGCCAGGCCCGCCTGCAGGGCAAAGGCTGGCAGCACCACCCGCCAGCGAATGGCGCGGCGGTTGGAGGAGAGCAGGAATGCGATGGCAAACAGCAGCGCCATGCCGCCAAGACTGGAAAGAATGCGCATGGCGGGATCGCCAACTCCACGTACGGGGGATTTAGACGGTTTCGTTCCTAACCATATTTGGCGCCGCGTCAAAATCAGGATAGAGGCCACCGATGGAAAAGATGCCTTCATCCGCGCCGCAGACCGTCTCCCTGCCCCGCGCACTGTTCGTATTTTCCCTGCTTTACGGCGGGTTAGTGGTTCTTGCCGGCGTGCTGGGGGCCAAGATCGCGAGCCTGGGCACTTGGCCCGTGGTCGGCAGCCTGGCGGTGGAATCGGGCATTTTCTGCTTTCTGCTGCTGGTTGTGCTGTCCAGCACCACGGCCGAACTCTATGGCCAGAAGGCCGCGACCACGCTGGTGCGGCTGGGGTTCATCCCGCTGATCGTCTCGATGGTGCTGCTGACCCTGGTGATCCACGCCGTGCCGCCCGCGCCGTTCTGGCAGGGCCAGGAAGCCTTTGCCACGGTGCTGGGCCAGGGCGCGCGGATGCAGCTGGCGGGGCTGATTTCCTATGGCGTGTCGCAAACGCTCAACGTGCATGTCTTTGCCCGCATCGGCGGCGGCCAGGGGCAGCGGCTGATGCTGCGCGCCTGGCTCGCCAGCCTGCTCAGCCAGGTGGCCGATACCGTGCTCTTCATCACGCTGTCGTTCTGGGGCGAAAAGGGCGCCGACGGGCACCCGCTGCCGATCGGCGCGCTGATGACCGGGCAGCTCGGCGCCAAGCTGCTGCTGTCCACGCTGATGGTGCCGCCGCTGATCTGGCTGGCAGTGCGGCTGGGGCGCCGGCTCGATCGCGCCTGAGGCAAATCTTCACGGCGCAAATATTCACTGCAAATTCGGCTGAACACGGCTAAGGCGCCGCCATCATGGCCACGAACATCGATCAGACCGACTCCTATCGCACCAGCATGCTCGCCAAGGCGGAAACGCTGACCGAGGCGCTGCCCTATCTGCAGCGTTATGCCGGGAAGACCTTTGTGGTGAAGTATGGCGGCCACGCCATGGGCGATCCTGATGCCGCGCGCGATTTTGCCGAGGACATCGTGCTGCTCAAGGCCGTGGGCGTGAACCCGGTGGTGGTGCACGGCGGCGGCCCGCAGATCGGCGCGATGCTCAAGAAGCTGGGCGTGGAATCGCACTTCATCGATGGCCTGCGCGTGACCGATGCCGCCACCGCCGAAGTGGCCGAGATGGTCTTGTCGGGCAAGATCAACAAGGAACTGGTCAGCTGGATCGCGGCGGCCGGGGGCAAGGCGCTGGGCATTTCCGGCAAGGACGCCGGGCTGGTCACCGCCACCAAGGTGGAACGCACCACCAAGGACCCGGAAAGCAATATCGAGCGCGTGGTCGATCTGGGCTTTGTCGGCGAACCGACCGAGATCGATCCCACCATCATCCACACTGCCAGCGCGGCCGGCTTCATCCCGGTGATCGCGCCGATCGGCGTGGGCAAGGACGGGCACACCTACAACATCAACGCCGATACCATGGCTGGCGCGATCGCGGCCAAGCTCGGCGCCTCGCGGTTGTTCCTGCTCACCGACGTGCCGGGCGTGCTCGACAAGGACAAGCGCCTGCTGACCGACCTGACCCCGCACGACATTGCCGGGCTGACGCGCGATGGCACGATCAGCGGCGGCATGATCCCCAAGCTGGAAACCTGCGTCCACGCGGTGGAGGCCGGGTGCGAGGCGGCGGTGGTGCTCGATGGCCGGGTGCCCCATGCTATGCTGCTGGAAATCTTCACCGCGCGCGGCGCCGGCACGCTGATCCATCGCTGAAAGCCGCGCGCGCCGAAACGGGCCAGGCAGGCAGGGAATGGAACGAAAGCCGATGCCAAGCGTGGTTAGGGGCATGATCCGTTCCTGCATGGCCACCGCCCTCGCCTCTGCCATCGTCATCAACCTTGCGGGATGTGACCGGCGGCCTGATCCCGCCCCGCAAGCCTCTGCCAACGCGCCAGACAGTGCGGAAACCACGCCGCCGGCCTGGATCGTGGCGCCTTCTGACCTGCCGAGCGAAGGCAGCGCGCCCGATGTAGCGTCAAAGCCTGCCGCGACTGACGCAGCCGCAGCCGATCCGGCGCCCAATCCTGCCTACGCCGCAGCGCTCAACGCGCGGCGCGATCCGGGCAAGGTGCTGGCCGCCTGGGGCACGGCGGTGGAAGCGCGCGACTGGGCCTCGGTCCGCGCGTTCTGGGGCGATCACGGCAAGGGCAGCGGGCTCGACACCAAGGCATTCACCGCGCGCTGGGGCAAGCTGGTGCAACCGCGCGTGACGATCGATCCCGGCCAATCCGAAGGCGCGGCCGGATCGATCTATTACACCGCCCCCGTCACGATCATCGACGGCGCCCGCCGCCTGACCGGCGAAGTGGTGCTGCGCCGGGTCAACGATGTGCCGGGCGCCACCGCCGAGCAGCTGCGCTGGCACATCGACAGCACCACCTTGACGCCCTGAGCGGGCCAAGACCCAACGAAATCTTGCGCAAAAGGGCGGCGTTCACCCGATTGCCCTTGGGGCCAAGCCTGGGCTAAAGCGCAGCACCGCTGCCGCCATAAGGAACGCCGCCCGTGCTGCTCTATACCCTTGTCCAGATGATCGATTACCTGATCAGCGTTGTCAGCATGGTCGTGATCGTGCAGTTCGTGATGAGCCTGCTGATCAGCTTCAACGTGATCAACACCAGCAACAACGCGGTCGTCGCGATCTGGCGCGCGCTCAATGCCATTCTCGATCCGCTGCTGGCGCCAATCCGCCGCTTCATGCCCAACACCGGCGGTATCGATTTTTCGCCCATGGTGCTGATCGTGCTGCTGCGCCTGCTGTCGATCCTGCTCAACGGCCTGGCCGCCTCGGGGTACTGATTTCATGACTGCCAACGTAATCGACGGAAAGGCCTTTGCGGCCAACCTGCGCGCGCGCATCGCCACTCTGGCGGCCGAATTCACCCAGGCCACCGGGCGCCAGGCCGGCCTCGCCGTGGTGCTGGTGGGAGAAGACCCGGCCAGCCAGGTCTATGTCCGCTCCAAGGGCAAGAGCACGGTGGAAGCCGGCATGGCCAGCTTCGAACACAAGCTGCCCGCCGATACCGACGAAGCGACGCTGCTGGCCCTGGTCGAACAGCTCAACGCCGATCCCGCCGTCGATGGCATCCTGGTGCAGTTGCCGCTGCCCCGCCATCTTGACGAGCAGAAGGTGATCGCCACGATCAACCCCGACAAGGATGTTGACGGCTTTCACGTCACCAATGCCGGGCGGCTGGCGGTGGGCCAGGCCGGCTTCGTGCCGTGTACGCCGCTGGGCTGCCTGATGCTGCTGCAAGACCGGCTGGGCGATCTGTCCGGGCTCGATGCCGTGGTCATCGGCCGCTCCAACATCGTGGGCAAGCCGATGGCCCAGTTGCTGCTGGCGCAAAGCTGCACCGTGACCGTGGCGCACAGCCGCACCCGCAACCTGCCCGATGTGGTGCGCCGCGCCGATATCGTCGTGGCCGCCGTAGGCCGGCCGGAAATGATCCGGGGTGACTGGATCAAGCCCGGCGCCACGGTGATCGACGTGGGCATCAACCGGGTGGCCGGTGCCGTGGAAGGCAAGACCCGCCTGGTCGGAGACGTTGCCTATGACGAAGCCGCTGCGGTGGCGGGCGCGATCACGCCGGTGCCCGGCGGGGTCGGGCCGATGACCATTGCCGTGCTGCTGCGCAACACGCTGGTGGCGGCCTATCGCCATGCCGGCCTGGCCCTGGCGCCTGACGCGATCTGATCACGGTTCTTGGCGGAACGTTTCATTGCCAAGTGCTTGCTTGGCCCACGGGCCGGCATTCGATAGAACCGGGGGCATGCTGCTTCGTGCCCCCGGCATCGCCCTTGCGCTTGCCTTCTGCCTTGCCGCCCCCGCCCTGGCCCAGCCGGCCGGCGGACGCGTGCGGATGATCGCCAATCCCAGCGCGCTGATCGGCGCCGATATCGCTACGGCCCAGGCCATGCAGGCCAAGGGCCCGCGCGAGGGACTGGCCACCAGCATGGCCGAAGGGGCCGAGCTTATCCTGCCGCCACGCCAGGCAGCCGATCCCCTGCTGCGCCGCAAGGATGCCATGCCGGGCCACCCGCACCAGCCCGATGCCGCGTGGATCGCCTGCGACGGCAGCTTTGGCATCACCCGTGGCCGCTGGAAAACCGCCACCGGAACCGGCGGCTGGTATGCCACGGTGTGGCAGCGCCACGCCAAGAAGGGCAACTACCAATGGCGCCTGTCGCTGGAGGGCACGGCCGCCAGCCTGCCCGATGCGCCCGAATTCCTGATCGGCCTGGTGGCCGATTGCCCGGCCCGGCCGATGCCAGCCGGCGCAGACGATCGCCCTGCGCCCAAGCCCGCCAAGAACGCGCCCATCGTGCAGCGCCCCCTGGCTGGCGCGATTCCCGCTGACGACGCGCCCGCCGGGTCCGACAGTCAGACCGCGCAATCCAACGATGGCACCCTGGCCTGGCGATCCACCGTGCGGCCCGATGGCAGCCGCGCGTTTCGCGCCTGGCAGTGGAAAGACGGCGTGATGGCCGACATTGTCCATCTGGACGCCGCCCCCGACCAGCGCCAAGGTGGCTGACATGCTGCAACTGTTCCTGTCCGCCTTCACCACGCTGTTTCTGGTGATCGATCCGCCCGGCTGCGCGCCGATCTATGCTGGGCTGACCACCCATGCCAGCGCGCGCCAGGCCACGCAGATGGCGCTGCGCGCCTGCGTGATCGCCACCGGCATCCTGGTGGTCTTTGCCCTGTTCGGCGAAGCCCTGCTCGGCGCGCTGCACATCGAACTCGCCAGCTTTCGCATCGCCGGCGGCATCATGCTGTTCCTGATCGCACTCGACATGGTGTTCGAAAAGCGCACCGAACGGCGCGAGGAACGCGCGGAAAAGGTGCGCAATGCCCAGCCCCACGTGGAAGACGTCTCGGTCTTTCCCATGGCCATGCCGATGCTGGCCGGGCCGGGCTCGATCGCCTCGATCATGCTGCTGACCGCGCGCGCCCACGGCACCGAGGAAACCGCAGTGGTGCTCGCCGCGCTGGGCGTCGTCATGGTGCTCAGCTTTGTTGCGCTGGTGGCCGCCCGCCCGATCATCCGCGTGCTGGGCGAGCAGGTAGAGGCGGTGGTCACCCGCCTGCTGGGCGTGCTGCTGGCGGCCCTTGCGGCGCAATTCGTGATCGACGGGCTGCGCACCCAGTTTTAAGCGCTGCGCGCGACAAGGGCTTCGACAAGCTCAGCCCGAACGGTTCCGGGGGATAATGCCCCCCGTTCGCCCTGAGCCTGTCGAAGGGCGCCAACGCAGCGCCCCAACCCTCAAACCAGACCAGCCGTCTGCGCCAGCAGCCAGCTGCCGATCACGATGAACAGCGCGGCGGCAACCATGCGCACCAGGTTCATCGGCACGCGCGCGATCAGGGCATTGCCCAGGAACACCGCCGGCACATTGGCCAGCATCATGCCCAGCGTGGTGCCGGCCGTGACCGCCACGGCATCGTGGAACCGCGCGCCCAGCGCGATGGTCGCCACCTGGGTCTTGTCGCCCATTTCCACCAGGAAGAACGCCACCACCGTGGTCAGGAACGCGCCAAAGCGCGCCGGCCGCGCCGCGTCGTCCTCGTCATCGAGCTTGTCGGGCACCAGGGTCCACAGGCCCATGGCGATGAAGCCGCCCGCAATGGCATAGCGGAACCACAGGCCATCGAGCAGGTCGGCCGCGACCATGCCGACCAGGGCCGCCAGGAAATGGTTGACCAGCGTGGCAGCGAGGATGCCCAGCACGATCGGCACTGGCCGCTTGAACCGCGTGGCCAGGACAATGGCGAGAAGCTGGGTCTTGTCGCCGATTTCGGCCAGCGCGACCACGGCGGTGGAGGTGCTGAAGGCTTCGAACAAGGGTGCCATGGGTGATACGTTCCGGGCCGGGCGAGACGAAGACAAACGACAGCGCGTGCTTCCGCCCGGCCGAGCGAATCACGCAACTGCCATTTGGTCTTGCCCGCAGCGGGCCGTGTCCGGCCTGCCTCTGCCCGCGCCATGATCTCTCGACCAAGCATGTTGACGCTGGGCGCCGCGCGCGACGCGCGGTGGCTACTCCCCAAGTGACGTGGCCGATCGGTTAGGGTGCCACGTGGCCGGTGGCAAGGCGTTTTTCACAACGTGCCAGGATTGCATGCTTTTCTTCCGCTCCCGCGCGGTACCATGCGGTGATTTCGGCCATGGTGCGGGCACAGCCACGGCACAGGCCGCTATCGGGCGCGATGCTGCACACCCCCGTGCAGGGGCTGGCGGGTGGGGCAGGATGGCCGGGCGAATCCATGCCACGCCCTAGGCCCGGGTGCAGCGCAGCGCAATTTCCTTGCGTATCGAGGCCATTGCCCCTAAGGGAGCGACCAGCAGGTGCGATGCGCCCGCCGCGATCCAGCGGCAGGTGACAGAGGCCCGGGCAAGCGTGAGATCGACCGTCGCTACGGAAACGATCCGCCCCGGCTGCGCGCATCGTGCCCCACCCGCCTCCCTTTATCACGCAAGGGGTCGCACGTTCGACCCTGCACCCATCGGGCCTGTCGCGCATTGTCGTGGCCGGCCATGGGAGGCATTGCAAAGCATTGGAACTCCATGTCCTATTTTTCTGACCTTGGCCTTGCCGAGCCGATTCTCCGCGCGCTTGAAACCAAGGGCTACACCGATCCCACCCCGATCCAGCGCCAGTCGATTCCCGCGCTGCTCGAAGGGCGCGATCTTCTCGGCATCGCGCAGACCGGCACCGGCAAGACCGCCGCGTTCGCGCTGCCCTCGCTGCACCGCCTGGCCGCCGATCCGCAGCCGCGCAAGCCGGCGTCGTGCCGCATGCTGGTGCTTTCGCCGACCCGCGAACTGGCCGCCCAGATCGCCGACAACATGAAGGGCTATGCCAAGAACCTGCGCCTGACGGTCGATTGCGTGTTCGGTGGCATTCCCATCGGCAAGCAGGCCCGCCGCCTGGTGCCGGGCGTCGATATCCTGGTGGCCACGCCAGGCCGCCTGCTCGACCTGATCGACAACCGCGCGCTGACCATCGGCCGCACTGAAATCTTCGTGCTCGACGAAGCCGACCAGATGATGGACCTGGGCTTCATCCATGCGCTCAAGCGCGTGGCCAACCTGCTGCCGGCCAAGCGCCAGAGCCTGTTCTTTTCCGCCACCATGCCCAAGTCGATCGAAGACCTGGGCAAGCAGTTCATCAAGAACCCGGTGCGCGTGGAAGTGGCCCCGCAATCGACCACGGCCGAACGCGTCGAACAGTTCGTCAGCTTCCTCAACCAGCCGGAAAAGCAGGCGCTGCTGTCGCTGACGATCCGCCGCCTGCTGGCGGAAAAGCAGCTGGATCGCGGCATCGTGTTCACCCGCACCAAGCATGGTGCCGATCGCGTGGCGCGCAATCTTTCGGCCGCCGGCATCGATGCCCGCGCCATCCATGGCAACAAGAGCCAGGCGCAGCGCACCGCCGCGCTCGAAGCGTTCCGCCAGGGTTCGTGCCCGGTGCTGGTGGCAACCGACATTGCCGCACGCGGGATCGACGTTTCAGGGGTGAGCCACGTGTTCAACTTCGAACTGCCCAACGTGCCCGAGCAATATGTGCACCGCATTGGCCGCACCGCGCGCGCCGGTGCCGATGGCGTGGCGATCAGCTTCTGCGCGCCTGATGAAAAGCCCTACCTGCGCGATATCGAACGCCTCACCAAGGTGAAGCCCGATGTCATGCCGCTGCCGGAAAACTTCCTGGCAGATGCGGCACGCCTGCCCGCACCCGTGCGTCGCGCGGCCGAAGACACCGACATGCGCCGCGACCAGCCGCGTGGCCGCGCCGGTGGTGGCCGTCGCGAT
>NZ_KE148520.1:0-39086 GCF_000410615.1 Novosphingobium sp. B-7
AGAGGCGGTGGCCAAGGGTGGGCTGTTCGATCGCCTGCGCAACGGCTTTGCCGCGATGGCCGGGCAATGAGCGGCACTGGTCCCACCGGCCGTTTCGTGGTGTTCGAGGGAGGCGAGGGCGCCGGCAAATCGACCCAGGCGCGCCTTCTGGTCCAGGCCCTGGCCGCGCGCGGGATCGGCGCGGTGCTTACCCGCGAACCGGGCGGGACACGTGGGGCCGAGGCTATCCGCGACCTGCTGTTGAGCACGCAGGGCGAAGGCTGGGGCGCACGGGCCGAAGCACTGCTGTTTGCGGCCGCGCGGGCCGACCATGTCGAGCGGTTGATCCGCCCGGCGTTGGCGCGCGGCGACTGGGTGATCTGCGACCGCTTCATCGATAGCAGCCGCGCCTATCAGGGCGGCGGCAACGGGCTGTCCGATGCCGATGTCATGGCACTGCACGCCATTGGCAGCGAAGCGCTGCTGCCAGATTGCACTATCCTGTTGGAACTACCCGCCGAAGAGGCCGCCGCCCGCTGCGCACTGCGTGACCAGGGCCAGGCAGACCGGATCGGCGGGCGCGATGCCGCCTATCATGCGCGCGTTGCCGCCGCATTCGATGGCTTCGCCGCTGCCGAGCCAGGGCGCTTTGCCCGCGTTTCCGCGCTAGGCACCCCCGAAGCAGTCGGCGCGCGCATTCTTGACGCGCTGGCGCCATGGATGCCGCCAGCATGCTGATCGGCCACGAACACCCCTGGGAAACCTGGAACGCAGCCATGGCCGGGCAGCGCATGCACCACGGCTGGCTGCTGGCTGGTCGTGAAGGGCTGGGCAAGGCCAGCTTTGCGCTCGAAGCTGCAGCCAAGCTGGTGGCCGAGCCGGGCGTGCCGCAGCCACCGGCGTTGCATCACCCCGATATCCTGGTGCTCGAGCCGCTCCCCGCCAACGATGATGAAGCGAAGAAGCTTGACGACGGGCGTCCCTATGCCCGCAAGCGCAATATCAACGTCGATCAAATCCGTACGATGCTCCATCGCCTGCACACCCGGCCGACGCTGGGTGCGCGCCGCGCGGTGATCGTGGACGCGGCCGATCATCTGGAAAAAGGCGCGGTCAACGCGCTGCTCAAGGGGCTGGAAGAGCCGCCCCAGGGCACGTTCTTCCTGCTCGTGGTGCATCAACTCGGCCGCCTGCTGCCCACGGTGCGCTCGCGCTGCCAGGTGCTGCGCTTCCGCCCGCTCGATCTCAAGGAAATGAACGAAGCCGTTTCATTATCCGCGCCCGAACTCGATGCCGAAACGCGCGCTGCCGCGATTGCCGTGGCCCATGGCTCGCCCGGCGCGGCGCTGACCTTTGCGACGCAGGATCTTGGCCGCCCCCTGGCGCTGTTGCGCGAGATTCTGCGCACCGGCGATCCCGACCTTGGCCTGCGCGGCGAACTCGGCAGCGCCTTGGGTGCACGGCCCGATCGCGAGCGATTGCTGGCAACGATCGAGGCGGCGCGCACCGTTCTGGCCGAGGAAGTGACTCAGGCCGGCGCCGACAACCGCCTGGCGATCATCGCGGCGCACCAGCATCTGGTCGACCTGGCGCGCGAAGTGCCAACGCACAACTTTGATCCGGCATTGCTGGTAATGGAAATCGGCGGGTTGCTGGCGCGCGCTGCGCGCACTAGAGCGGGGGCAACATCCCGCTGAAGGAAGCGACTGTCGCCATGGGCGAACCCTATTACATCACCACCGCCATTTCCTATCCCAACGGCAAGCCGCATATCGGCCACGCCTATGAAGCGATCGCCGCCGATGTGATCGCCCGGTTCCACAAGGCGATGGGCCGCGACGTGCGCCTGCAGACCGGCACGGACGAGCATGGCCTGAAAATGGCGCAGAAGGCGCGCGACCTGGATCTGACGCCGGCGCAGCTGAGCGACCAGATGTCGCAGCATTTCATTGATATGTGCGCCGCATTGAACGTCAATTATGACGTATTCCTGCGCACCACCGAGCCGCGCCACCACACCGCCAGCCAGGAAATCTGGAAGCGCATGGAAGCCAACGGCGATCTCTATCTCGATCGCTACGAAGGCTGGTACTCGGTGCGCGACGAGGCCTATTACGACGAAAGCGAACTGGTCGAAGGGGAAGGGGGCAGCAAGCTCTCGCCCCAGGGCACCCCGGTGGAATGGACCGTGGAGGAAAGCTGGTTCTTCCGCCTGTCGAAGTATCAGGACAAGCTGCTCGCGCTCTATACCGACAATCCCGATTTCATTCGGCCCGAGGCGCGCCGCAACGAGATGATCGCGTTCGTCTCGCAGGGACTGCGCGACCTTTCGGTCTCGCGCACCAGCTTTGACTGGGGGGTAAAGGTTCCGGGCAGCGACAACCACGTGATGTACGTGTGGGTCGATGCGCTGACAAACTATCTCACCGGCCTCGGCTGGCCGGAAGAAACCGACGCCTTTGCAAAGTATTGGCCGGCAAACCTGCACCTGATCGGCAAGGATATCGTGCGATTCCACACGATCTACTGGCCCGCCTTCCTGATGAGCGCCAACCTGCCGGTGCCGCACCAGGTGTTCGGTCATGGCTTCCTGCTCAACCGGGGGCAGAAGGAATCCAAGTCACTCGGCAACGTGACCGACCCGATCGCGCTGGCCGAACGCTTTGGCGTCGACGCTGTGCGCTATTTCTTCATGCGCGAGGTGGCGTTCGGCCAGGACGGCTCGTGGTCGGCCGAAGCGATCGTGACGCGCTGCAATGCCGAGCTGGCCAACAGCTATGGCAACCTGGTGCAGCGGGTTCTTTCCATGATCTTCAAGAACATGGACGGCAAGCTCGACACTTTTTCGAGCACCGATGCCGATGATGTCCTGCTCGCCACGGTCCACGCTGCCGCTGCCGAAGATCTGCCGCGCGAATTTGCCGCGCTCAACTTCTCGGCCGGGATCGATGCGTGGATGCGCGCGGTCTTTGCCTGCAACGCCTATATCGACGAGCAGGCACCGTGGACGCTGCGCAAGACCGACCCGGAACGAATGCGCGCCGTGCTGCTTACCCTGTTCATGGCCATTCGCGACCTGACCATTGCCATCGCCCCGATCGTGCCGACGGCGGCGGGCAAAGTGCTTGACCAGCTGGGCATTCCGGCCGGCGAGCGCGGCTATGGCGCCTTGCACCATGCGGGCTGGTACATGGAGCGCGTGGCCACCGGGGAAGCCTTGGCGCAGCCGGTCGGCGCGTTCCCACGGCTTGAGCTGCCGGCCGAGGAAAGCGCGAGCGCCTGATGCTGATCGATTCCCATTGCCACCTCATTTACGAAGGCCTGGTTGATCGCCAGGCCGAGGCACTGACGGCAGCCCGCGCGCGCGGTGTGCGCGGCTTCCTCAACATCTCGACACGGCAGCGGGAGTGGGAAGAAGTCGTGGCCGTGGCCCATCGTGAGCCTGACGTGTGGGCAAGCGTGGGCATCCATCCGCACGAGGCGGATAGCCATGCTGATCTGGGCGCTGCGGTGCTGGCAGCGGCCACGGCAGACCCGCGCGTGATCGGCATCGGTGAAACCGGGCTCGATTACTTTTACGATCATTCCGACCGCCAGGTGCAGCAGGACTTGTTCCGCATGCACATTGGGGTGGCGCGAGACATCGGCTTGCCGTTAATCATCCATACGCGCGATGCCGAGGACGATACGCTGCGCATCCTGACCGAAGAAATGGGGAAGGGCGCCTTCCCGGCGTTGATCCATTGCTTCACCGCCAGCGCCGGCTTTGGCCGCGCGGTGCTCGACCTGGGCTTGACGATCTCGATTTCGGGCATCGTCACGTTCAAGAACGCCAAGGACTTGCAAGGCTTTGTTGCCGATATTCCCGAAGACCGCCTGCTGGTGGAGACCGATGCGCCGTTCCTGGCGCCGATCCCCCATCGCGGCAAGAAGTGCGAACCGGCGTTCGTGGCCGATACCGCCGCGTTCGTCGCCGCGCTGCGTGGCGTCACGATCGAGCAACTTGGCGCGGTGACCACCGACAACTTCTTCCGCCTGTTCAGCAAGGCGGAAAGGACCACGGCATGAAGCTGGTCATGCTGGGATCGGGCACCTCGACCGGGGTGCCGCGCATCGGCAACGACTGGGGCGAATGCGATCCGGCCGAACCGCGCAACCGCCGCACCCGCGTGGCGATCGTGGTGGAAGGCGCCGATGGCGCACGCATCCTGGTCGATACGCCCACCGATCTGCGCCACCAGTTGCTCGCCACCGAAATCGACCGGATCGATGGGGTGGTGTGGACGCACGACCATGCCGATCACACGCACGGCATCGATGATCTGCGCCCGCTGCGCATGGGCCGCGGCGCACCGATCCCGGGCTATGCCGCCGATGAGACCGTGCGCCGGCTGCGCCAGCGCTTTGGCTATGTCTTTGCCGGGCAGCACGGCTATCACACGATCTGCAACCTCGATAATCTCGATCGCGTGCGCATGGTCGCCGGCATTGCCATCAGCCATTGCCAGATGGCCCATGGCCCGGCGCAATCAACCGCGTTCCGGTTCGACCAGAATGGCAAGTCCATTGGCTATGCGACGGATTTTTCTGAAATAAATGATGAGATGATCAACCTGTTCTATCGGGTTGACGTGCTGGTAGTCGATGCTTTGCGGCGGCAGCCGCATCCCACGCATGCCCATCTGGCGATGGCGCTGGAACTGGTCGACACCTGCCGGGCAGGCCAGGCGGTTCTGACGCATCTCGACAAGTCGATGGATTATCGCACCCTGTGCGGCGAAACGCCCGACAACGTCCAGCCAGGCTATGATGGCCTGGAAATCAGCCTGTGAGCGCACTGAAAGGATAGCGCCATGATCACGCCCGATCGCATCGTTGCCTTGATCGGCCTGATCATGGCGCTGGTGCTGGTATCCCGCAACGGCGCGCTGCGCCGCGTGCAATGGCCGGCACGGCTCCAGATGGCGCTGATCTGGGGCGTTATCATCGTACTGACGGCCTTGGTATATACCTGGCTCAAAGCCCGCTGATCCGGGCTTCAAGCCAAGTGCATTTTACATAATACATCTTATCCATACCGCGGATAGCGCGTGACGGGCGGTGCCGATCACACCGCCGCACCCGCCAGGATCTGCTTGAGCGCGGCGACGTGTTTGCCAAAGCGCGTGCGCCCGATTGCGGTGATCCGCGCCCAGGTGCGCTGCCGCCCATCGACCGGCGCCTTGCGCAGTGCGATCAGGTCTGCGTCAGCCAGGGCCGACAGATGCTTGGACAGCACGGAATCGCTGCACTTGGTAATCTCGCGCAGCCGGGCGAATTCGGCATCCTGCACGTGGCTCAACACCGCCATGACTTGCAGCCGCGCTGGCGCCTGGAGCAAAGGTTCCAGCCCATCGAGATCGGCCGTGGTTTCAGCCTCGGTCGCCACGCTCATGCCTCTTGCATTTCGCGCACGAACACGCGCTGCCACGTCACGCTGCCCCAATAGCTGATGCCAAAGGTGATGACGGCCAGCGCCAAGCTGAGCAGCGGCATGCCGGCATGCAGGCTGGCCCAGACACTGGCGATGTAGAGCGCGGCGATACCCAGCAACAGCAGCAGCGCCACGCGCCGCGTGCGCCCACGGCGATAGCCATTGATGAACACACCGAGCCGGCGGCGGTCGGACATCACGCAGGCGATGATCCCGGCCATGACGGCGACAAACAGCGCGATGCGCCAGCCAAACGCCACCGCTGGCGTTGCCACCAGCACCGCTTCGCACAAGGCGAAAGCCGCGTGGCGCCAGGGCGGACAGGCGAGCGTGGACAGCTCGCGCTGGGCGCCAACGACGGCACCCAAGGCGGCGCGGGCTTCATCTTTTCCAATTGCGCTCATCATGTCATTCCTCACTTTCCATGTTGGAAAGCGATACAGCAGACTTTCCGATTCGGAAAGAGATAATTTTCCAGAATGGAAAGTGATCATGTCGGATTGCTAGAGGGGTGCCATTTGACCGTTTGCAGCCTAGAAACAGCGTCATGTCTGACTCCGTTTCCGCACCCGCCTTATCGTCTCCCTCGCTGATCCGCCTTTTGGCGATCATGGCCCGCCTGCGTGATCCGCACGGCGGCTGCGAATGGGATCTGGCGCAAAACTTCGCCTCGATCGCGCCTTACACGATCGAGGAAGCCTATGAAGTGGCCGATGCCATCGCGCGCGACGACATCGCCGCGCTGCGCGAGGAACTGGGCGATCTGCTGCTCCAGGTGGTGTTTCACAGCCGCATGGCGCAGGAGGCCGGCCATTTCGCCTTTGACGATGTTGCCGCCGCGATCGCCGACAAGATGGAAGATCGCCATCCTCACATCTTTGGCGGCGAGGATGATCACGGCCAATCGCGCGAGGAACGCTGGGAAAACCGCAAGGCTGCCGAACGCGCCGCCAAGGGCGCGCAGAGTGCGATGGATGGCGTCGCCCTCGCCCTGCCCGCGCTCATGCGCGCGGAAAAGCTGCAGAAGCGCGCCGCGCGCGTGGGGTTCGACTGGCCCGATACGGCAGGTCCCACCGCCAAGGTGATCGAGGAGCTCGACGAGCTCGCCGCGGCGCAAACCACAGCGGAACAGCTGGATGAAGCCGGCGACCTGCTGTTTGCCGCCGTCAACGCCGTGCGCGCCTATGGCATTGCCCCCGAAGACGCGCTGCGCCACGCCAATGCCAAGTTCGAGCGGCGTTTCCGCGCGATGGAGGCATTGGCGCAAGGACGCTTTGCCACGCTGGACCTGGATGCCCAGGAAGCACTGTGGCAGGCGGTGAAAGTGTCAGAGCGTGGTGAAGCGGCCGATATCAGCGAGGCTTAACCGCACGCTGAGGCGCAGTGCCGTCTGGTCTTCGTTGGGCTCTTCGCGCAGCACTTCACCATGGGCGTGCAGCCAGGCCAGGCGCTGGCCATCGCTGACGGGCACAGTGAGTTCCAGCACTTGCGCATTCCCGGTCAGCATGTCGCTCAAGACACTGAGCAGGGTATCGGTGCCCTCCCCCGTCATGGCGGAGATCGGCACGACCTTCTGCTCGGGCACGCCATGAGCAATCATCGCCTCGCGCATGGCGCGTTCGTCTTCGGCGAGCAGATCCCACTTGTTCCAGGCCTCGATGATCGGGATTTCGCTGCCACCCTCACCGATCACGCCCAGATCCGTAAGGATTTCTTCCACCTCGGCCTTTTGCTGGGCCGCCGCCGGGTTGGCGATATCGCGCACGTGCACGATCACATCGGCCGCCGTCACCTCTTCCAGCGTGGCGCGGAACGCCGCGACCAGCTGTGTCGGCAGATCGGAAATGAAGCCGACCGTGTCTGACAGGATCGCCTTTTCCACCCCCGGCATGCGGATGGCGCGCATGGTGGGATCGAGCGTGGCGAACAGCAGGTCTTCGGCCATCACCGCGGCGCCGGTCAGGCGGTTGAACAGCGTAGATTTTCCGGCGTTGGTATAGCCGACAAGGGCAATCACCGGCCATGGCGCGCGCTGGCGCCGTTCGCGATGCAGGCCACGGGTGCGGCGCACCTGTTCCAGTTCGCGGCGCAAGCGTGCCATGCGGTTGCGGATCATCCGCCGGTCCGCCTCGATCTGGGTTTCACCTGGGCCGCCAAGGAAGCCAAAGCCGCCGCGCTGGCGTTCGAGGTGGGTCCAAGAGCGAACCAGGCGCCCAGCCTGGTAATCGAGATGGGCGAGTTCCACCTGCAGCCGCCCTTCGGCGGTGGCGGCACGTTCGCCAAAGATTTCGAGGATCAACCCGGTGCGATCTATCACCTTGCGCTTGAGCTTGTCTTCCAGGTTGCGCTGCTGGATTGCCGACAGCGCCCCATCGATGATGACGAGCTCTGCCTCGTTCTGTGTGGCGCTGACGGCGAGGCGTTCGACCTGCCCTTCCCCGAACAGCGTGCCGGGGCGCACCGCGCGGATCGGCACGATGAACGCGTCGACCACTTCGATGCCAATGGCGCGGGCCAGGCCCTGCCCTTCTTCCAAGCGCGCTTCGGCATCCTCGCCCAAGCCGCCGCGCTGGCGAATATCGGGCAGAACAACAATGGCGCGCGCGCCACGGGTGACTTCGCCTTCGATGTCACCCGCATTGCGTCCAAATTCGAAAGTGCTCAGTTCGCTTCGCCTTCCCAGTCACCCGTCAGATCGACATGGCCGGCCGGCTGAATCGTCGAGACGGCATGCTTATAGGCAAGCTGCACATAGCCTTCGCGTTCCAGCAGCATGCAAAAAAGGTCGTAGGCCGCGACCTTGCCCTGCAGCATGACGCCGTTGACGAGGAACATGGTAACCTGCACGCCGGCATCGCGCACGCTCGACAGGAACACCTCCTGCAACAGGCGCTTCTTGCCGTTTTCGTCGTTGCCGCTCTGGAAGTGGGCAACCGAAAGCTGCTGGCCCGGCATGATCGTGGAGATCGCATGCTTGTAGACCAACTGAGACTGACCATCGCGGCGCAGCAGGATCGAGAAATTGTCAAACCAGGTGACGATGCCCTGCAGCTTGACGCCCTTCACCAGAAACATGGTGACGGGAATCTTGTTCTTGCGCAGATGGTTGAGGAACACGTCCTGAAGGTTCTGGCCCTTCACCGCGCCGCCGCTGGCGACAGGTGCGGGCGTAGTCGCAGGCGCAGCGGCCTCGGCAGGGGCTGCGGCTTCAGACTTGGCGCGGGGACGCGCAGACAGGGTCTTTCCGGTCATTCTTGTGACTCCGTTCTATTGGCGGGCCCCGGTCCTTTCGGCGCTATTCCGGGGCTTCGCGATCTGGCTCACGATCATTGCGGTGCAAGATGACACGACAATGGCCATGGGCCGGCTTCGAACCTTGTCTTATGGCCGCTTTGCGGCTGCGTAAACCGGGTTTTTGTCGCAAACGTTCGCTTGTGCGTAAAAGCCTGGTGGAACGCCCGCCAGGCGGTCAGTCGTCTTCCTCGTCCTCGCGCCGCTCGGCCATGCCCAACAGCTTGAGCTTGCGATGCAGGGCAGAGCGTTCCATTCCGATGAAGCTGGCGGTCTTTGAGATGTTGCCGGAAAAGCGCCGGATCTGCACCTTGAGGTACTCGCGCTCGAAATTCTCGCGCGCCTCGCGCAGCGGCACGCCCATCAACGCCGAGGTGCCGGTATCGGCGCCAAGCCGGGTGGAGACGATTTCGGCGGGCAGCATGTCTGCCTCGATCCGGGCCAGGCGCTCGCGCGGGGTGAGGATGATCGTGCGCTCCACCACATTGCGCAGCTGGCGCACATTCCCCGGCCAATCATAACTTTGCAACGCGGCCATGGCCTCGGGCGTGATGCCCGGCGGCGAAACGCCCTGCTCGCTGGCATAGCGGGTGAAGAAATGATCGACCAGCGAGGGGATGTCGTCGCGCCGATCGGTCAGCGGCGGGATCGCGACTGGTACCACGTTGAGGCGGTAGAACAGGTCTTCGCGGAAACGCCGCTCGGCGATTTCCTTTTCGAGCGGGCGCGAGGAAGAGGAAACGACCCGCACGTCCACGCGGATTTGGCGATGGCCTCCCACGCGCACGAATGCCTGCTCGGTCAAGACGCGCAGGATACGCGCCTGGCTCGAGGCTGGCATGTCGGCCACTTCAT
Source organism: Novosphingobium sp. B-7 (assembly GCF_000410615.1). Taxonomy (NCBI): domain Bacteria; kingdom Pseudomonadati; phylum Pseudomonadota; class Alphaproteobacteria; order Sphingomonadales; family Sphingomonadaceae; genus Novosphingobium; species Novosphingobium sp. B-7. Next base: position 9,599 of record NZ_KE148520.1, read on the forward strand.
CGAGGAAGAGCGTGCCGCCATCGGCCATTTCCAGCAAGCCGGCGCGCACCAGCTTGCCATCGGCTTCTTCGCCGAACAGTTCCTGTTCAAAGCGTTCGGGCGTGATGCGCGCGGAATTGACGGTAATGAAGGCGTTCTGCGCGCGCGGGCTCCAGCTGTGGAGCAGGCGCGCGGCCACTTCCTTGCCCGACCCGGCCGGGCCGGTGATCAGCAAGCGGCTGCCGGTGTTGGCCACCCGCTTGAGCGTGGCGCGCACCTGGTTGATTGCCGCCGAATTGCCGGTGAACTCTTCCGAGGCGACGAAGCCCTGGCGCAGGCGCTGATTTTCCCGGCGCAGGCGTTCCGTTTCGGTGGCACGTTCCACCAGCAGCAGCAGGCGTTCGGCCTCAAACGGCTTTTCGAGAAAATCCATCGCACCGCGGCTGATGGCCGAAACGGCGGTATCGATATTGCCGTGGCCGGAAAAGATGATCACCGGCAGTTCCGGCTCGCGCTTCTTGATCTCGTCCAGCACTTCGAGCCCGTCCATCGGGCTGCCGTGCAGCCACACGTCGAGCAGGACCAGGCTGGGGCGGCGTTCGTCCACCGCTGCCAGGGCCGAAGTGCTGTCACCGGCCAGGCGGCAGCCATAGCCTTCGTCGCTGAGCACGCCCGCCACGAGTTCGCGGATGTCACGTTCATCGTCGACGATCAGGATATCGAGAGCCATGGGAATTTCTGAGTCCTGTGGAAAAAGCCTGATGGAATCGTGCGGTCCAGAAAGGATCAATGCGGCGCGGCAGCCACTGTATCGACGGGCGGTGCATTGGCAGGGGCCACGCCCCCGGCCTGGGCCAGGGGATCGCGGGCAAAGCGCATGGTCACGCGGGTGCCACCTTCCGGCTCGTTGGCAAAGGCCATGTCGCCGCCATGCTCCTCGACAATCTTGTTGACGATTGCCAGGCCCAGCCCGGTGCCCTTTTCACGCGTGGTGACGTAGGGTTCGAGAATGCGCTCGCGCTCCACCGGCAGGCCAACGCCATTGTCGATCACGGTGACCACGACGGCCGCATCATCGGCATGCAGCTGCACCGCGATGCGGCCGCGGTAATCAAGGTCAGACACCTTTGCGCGCTGCTGCTCGATCGCCTCTACCGCGTTCTTGAGCACGTTGGTCATCACCTGGCCGAACTGGTGCCGATCGCACTGGAATGGCACGGCCGGCGCATCGCTGGTAAAGCTGAAGCTGACCTCGCCATGCGCCACTTCCTGAAGGAACAGCGCCTGGCGCACCAGATCGCTGGCATCCTCACTGCGGAACACCGGCTTGGGCAGGCGCGCGAACGAGGAGAACTCGTCCACCATTTTGCGCAAGTCGCCCACCTGGCGGATGATCGTGGCAGTCAGTTCCTCGAACAGTTCGGGATCGGTCACGATCTGCCGGCGATAGCGGCGCTTGAGGCGCTCGGTCGCCAGCTGGATCGGCGTCAGCGGGTTCTTGATCTCGTGTGCGATGCGGCGGGCGACGTCCGACCAGGCCGCGCGGCGCTGGGTGATCAGCTGGCGGGTGATGTCCTCGAACGTGATCACGTGGCCGTGGCGATCGGCCCGTGCCTTGACCGCGAGGGTGAGCAGTTCACCCTGGCGGGCATATTGTACGATGCCGCTGCTTTCGCCGTTGGCAACAAGCTGCGCGATCTGTGGCGCGATTTCGGTCAGCGTGCGGCCATCGGCAGAGACGCGGGGATCTTCGAGCAGGAGCTTCTGCGCCGAAGAGTTCATCAGCTGGATGGTGCCATCCGGCCCAACCGAAACGATCCCGGCCGTGATCGATTCCAGCACGGTTTCGATGAACACGCGCCGCACGTCGAGCTGGGCGTTGGCATTGACCAGCGCCTGGGTCTGCCCTTCCAGTTGCGCCGTCATGCGGTTGAAAGCGCGGGTCAGCATGCCGACCTCGTCGATGTTCTTGACCGGTGCCACGCGCATGGCAAAATTGCCGCTGCCCACGCTGCGCGCGGCCTTGACCAGTTCGGCCAGCGGGGCAACCTGGCGATCGGCAAAGCGCAACGCCACCCACACTGCCAGCATTACCAGCGCCAGGCTGATCACGAACAGCGCGACATTGAAACGCAACTGGATCGCGCGCGCACTGCGGCTGAGCATGTCATAGGCGGACAGCACGCTGTTGGCGCGCTCGAACTGGCTCAGCGCCAGCTTGTCGGAGTTGCGTGCCACATACAGATAGATGCCGCGCTGGTGATCGATTGGGGTGACCGCCTCGATCCGCTCGGCTGAGGCGTTGACGACGACCTGCTCCCCGGCATCGAGCTTGCGCAGTTCATCGGGCGTAACGCGCTCGCGGTTGTCCTTCGCATTGGGATCAACGATTGCAGCGGTGCGCAGGGTGCCATCGCGGCCGCGCTCGATGATCGCGCTCTCGTCCATCTTGCGGCTGTAGACCTGCCAGGAATAGCCGGCGAGAAAGTCCTGGCTGGTGATCGGGGCCTGGTCGAAATAACCGCGCACGTCGCCGGCCATGGCCACGCTTTCGCGGCCGACATCGCGCAGCTTATCGGCGTAATAGCCGCGGGCCAGGCTGTTGGCATTTTCCAGCATGCCGCGGGAATCGCTGGAAAACCAGAATTCCACGCCAGATTGGAAAAGCAGCGAGGCAAAGATCACGACCAGCAGCGTGGGGATCGCCGCGATCAGCGAAAACAGCCAGACCAGGCGCACGTGCAGCCGCCCGCTGGTGCCAAGGCCGCTGCGCGCGGCCCGCGCCAGGGCCAAGCGGCGGCCCGCCAGCACGATAAGCGCCATGGCCGGCACCAGCGAGCCGATGAGCAGGACCGAGGTGAGCCGTGCCGGCAACAGTTGATTGGCGGCGCTGTTGGCGCTGACCGTCTGCCATGAGACCATCAGCATGGTGATCAGCGCGGTTCCGGCAGTCATTTCCAGCAGGAGGAACACGTTGGCGCGGCGCAGCGACACCAGCAGCCGTCGCCACCAGCGCGGCAGTCGTTTGCCCGAACGTGTTGCATTTGCGACCATCGTGGCGCCTTTACAACGCTGCTGTTGCAAAAATGCAAGTGCTTTTATGACACACCGCGTCTGGACGAGGCGCGTCAGCGACCACCCAAGGCATCTTCCGGCGCAATGCCCAGATCGACCAGGCGCTTGCGCAGCGTGTTGCGGTTGATCCCCAGCAGTTGCGCGGCTCGCAACTGGTTGCCGCCGGTCTGCGCCAGGGCATGAAGGAACAGCGGCCGCTCGAACGCGGCCAGCGCGGTGTCATAGAGCATGCCCGGCTCGGGGCGCGCCTGGATCAGGAATGCGTCGAGGGCCGTAGCGAAATCGGCCGGGGCAGCGTTGCCGATGCCCGCTTCGGGCTCGCCAGCGCGCTGGGCCGCGTTATCGCTGGCCAGCAGTGGTTCGATCGTGGCGTCATCGACCACATCGTCGCGCGCCAGCAGGGCCAGGCGGAAGATGAAATTGCGCAATTCGCGCACGTTGCCGCGCCAGGGCTGGCGCGCGAGCAGTGCCGCACCCGCGGCCGACAGCTGCCGCCGGGGCAATCCCTCGGCTGCGGCCCGCGCCAGGAAATGGCGGGACAGCGCCTCCACGTCGTCAGCCCGCTCGCGCAGTGGCGGCAGTTCGATCGGCACGACGGCGAGGCGGTAGTAAAGGTCTTCGCGAAATGTGCCGGCGGCGATCATCGGCACCAGATCGCGATTGGTTGCCGCAATGATCCGACAGTTGAGCGCGATTTCCTCCGTGCCGCCCACGCGGCGGATGCGCCCGGATTGCAAGGCGCGCAGCAAGCGGGTCTGCGCCTCCAGCGGCATGTCGCCGATTTCGTCGAGAAACAGCGTGCCGCGCGCGGCCTGTTCGAACTTGCCGATCTGGCGGGCAACGGCGCCGGTGAACGCGCCCTTTTCGTGGCCGAACAGCTCGCTTTCGATCAACTCGTGCGGGATGGCAGCGGTGTTGACCGCCACGAACGGCCCGTCCCGCCGGTTGCCCAGTTGGTGAATCGCTTCGGCCACGAGTTCCTTGCCGGTGCCGGATTCGCCCAGGATCAGCACGGTCAGATCATTGCGCAACACGCGCGTGATCATGCGATAGACCGCCTGCATCGCCGCGCTACGCCCGACCAGCGGCAGGCCCTGCCCCAGGTCTTCGGCAGCATCGGGCAGATCGCTGCCGTCCAACGCGCCCAGCGCCTGGCGCACGGTGCGCACCAGTTCTTCCAGGTCGAACGGCTTGGGAAAATATTCAAACGCGCCAGTATCGCTCGCCCGCACCGCGGTATCGAGCGTGTTCTGCGCCGACAGGATGATCACCTGCATGCGCGGAAACGCCGCGCGCACGGGGGGAAGCGTTTCGATGCCGTCACCATCGGTCAGCATCACGTCGGTCAACATCAGGCCATAGGGCTTGCTCGCCAGCAGGCAATCGCGCCCGGCAATGCTGTCGCAGCGGTCAACGTGCAGGCCCTCGGCCTCGAGCGCCGCGGTGATGACGATGGCGATGGAGGAATCATCCTCGACCAGCAGAATCGACTCTTTCATGCGCTCAATCATTCTGCACAGTGCCGGCAACGGGCAGATGCAGGCGGAAATGCGTCCACCCCCCCACCTCGTCGCGATCATGGGTAATGCGCCCGTTCATTTCCCGCACCAGCTTCTGCACCAAGGCGAGGCCCAGGCCCTGGCCGTTTTTCTTGGCGGTAACGAAGGGCTCGAAGATATGGTCGCGCAGCGCGGGGTCGATACCCGGGCCATTGTCGCTGACGCGCACCTCGATAGGCAAGCGCAGCGGCTTGCCCGCGCGCGAATGCACCTGGATGCCGCTGGCAAAGCGCGTGCGCACCACGATGCGGCGGTTGTCCTGCCCCTCGCATGCCTCGCGCGCATTGGTCATGAGATTGAGCAGGATCTGCACCAGGGCATCGGGATTGGCCGTGACCGGGGGCAGCGAGGGATCGAATTCCTCCCGCACCACCACGCCACCCGGGTCGCTGGCGGCGATCACCGCCTGGGCGCGGCGCACCGCTTCGTGCAGGTTGCAGGGCACGGCAGGCTCGCGGATGCGGCGGGAAAGCGACTGCATGTGATCGATCAGCTTGGCGATGCGATCGACCTCGGCGGTGATCAGCCCGGTCAGCGCGCGGTCCGCCTCGCCCAGCTTGCGGTCGAGCAATTGCGCCGCGCCGCGAATGCCGGCGAGCGGATTCTTGATTTCATGGGCCAGCACCTCGGGCGCGCGCAGGGCGCCGGTCTCGCCCGCACCGGCACCGGGCACGTCGTCGCTTAAGCCTTCCACCCCGCTCATTTCGTGCAGGACCAGCATTTGCCAGCCCGGATGATGCTGGACCGGCGCGGTCATCACATCGAGCGCGCGGGTGCTGCGCCCGGGCAGGCCAACGCGCACGCGCCGCGCCACCAGGTGCGTCTCGGCATCGGCAAGGCGATGCAGGATCAGCGGTTCTTCAAAGGCCAGAACGTCGATCAGGGCCTTGCCGACCAGGCGCCGCGCCCCCTGGCTCAGCAATTGTTCGGCCGCCGGATTGACCGCCGAAATCGTCATGTCGGGCGCCAGCAGCAATACGGCCAGCGGAAAGCTGGCAATCATGCGCTTGGGATCGGGCCGCACCAGATGCTCGGCGCGGGCGCGGTCCAGCCCTTGCGTCATGCCGCTTCGCGGTGGTGCAGCGGGGCGTAGAACGCTTCGAGATTGGCGAGCACGTCCTGCGCATCATCGATGAAGTTGACACGGTTGCGGAACTCGGCCGACCCCGGCAGGCCCTTGGTGTACCAGCCCAGGTGCTTGCGCGCCATGTTCACGCCGGTGACGGCGCCATAGTGGTCGAGCATCGACTGGTAGTGTTCCACGATCAGGCGGTATTGCTCCTCGATCGTGGGATCGGGGCGCACCTGGCCGGTCTGCAGCCAGTGCATCACCTGCCCCAGCAGCCACGGGCGGCCATAGGCACCGCGCCCGATCATCACGCCATCGGCCCCGCTTTGCGCCACGGCCTGCGCCACTTCCTCGATCCCGCAGATATCGCCGTTGACGATCACCGGAATGGTCACCGCTTCCTTGACCTTGCGAACAAACGCCCAGTCGGCGCTGCCCTTGTACATCTGGTTGCGGGTGCGGCCGTGGACGGTGATCATCTGCGCGCCAAGATCCTGCGCGATCCGTGCCAGTTCCGGGGCATTGAGGCTGTCATGGCACCAGCCCATGCGCATCTTGACCGTGACCGGAACCTTCACCGCCTTGACCGTCGCTTCGATCAGGCGCGCCGCCAGCGGCACTTCGCGCATCAGCGCAGACCCGGCATAGCCGTTGACCACCTTGCGCACCGGGCAGCCCATGTTGATGTCGATGATGGCCGCGCCGCGATCTTCCGACAGCTTGGCCGCTTCGCCCATCTGCTCGGGATCGCAGCCGACCAGCTGCATCGAGACCGGTTCCTCGGTGGGGTGCCAGGCCCATTTCTGGATCGACTGGCGCGTTTCGCGGATCGCGGCGGGGCTGGCGATCATTTCCGTCACGTTGAGGCCCGAACCGAAGCGCCGCACCATCAGGCGGAACGGCAGATCGGAAACGCCCGTCATCGGCGCCAGCACCACCGGGCAGCCAATGCGCACGGGGCCAACGTCGAGCGGGGCGAGAACGGGGGGAGTGGGAACCTGGGTCATGACCGAACGATACTGCCTAAAAAACAGGCAGCCCTTAGTCGAATACGCGCGAGTGGGCAAGCGCCCGTCCGGGAGGGCCAAGCCGCCGCTTGGCTTCCCTCCGCCCTGCTGGTAGAGGCGCACCCGGAATGAACCCTGTCCCTCCCCCTTCAGACCAGCAATCCTTTAGCAGGACGGCCGCCATCGTGGTCGCCGCCGGCAAGGGCCTGCGTGCCGGTGGCAGCGTGCCTAAGCAGTTTGCCCTGTGGCAGGGCCAGCCACTGGTGCGCCACAGCGTGGAATCGCTGATTTCTGCCGGTGTCGCGCCGGTGATGGTGGCGATCCCGCGCGGTTGGGAAGAGGTAGCGGCCGCAGCCCTGCAGGGATTGCCCGATGTCGTATTCGTCCATGGCGGAGAGACGCGGCGAGAATCGGTAGCGTGCGCGCTGGAAGCACTGGCTGACGATGCACCGGACCATGTGCTGATTCACGACGCTGCCCGTCCGGTCCTGCCGCGCGCAGTGATCGATCGCTTGTTGGCGGCGCTGGCATCGGCGCCTGGTGCCATTCCGGCGCTGCCGGTGGTCGACAGCGTGGTGCGTGGGCGCGAGGATGGCCGACGCGATGTTGCCGTGGCGCGCGAGGGCCTGTTCCGTGTGCAGACGCCGCAAGCGTTTCATTATCCTGCCATCCTTGCCGCCCATCGTGGCTGGAACGGCGGCGCCGAAGCGGGCGATGATGCACAGGTGGCCGATGCCGCGGGCCTGGCCGTGGCGCTCGTTGCCGGAGACGAGGCCTTGCGCAAGGTGACCTTTGCCAGCGATCTGGAGACTGCCCCGATGCCAGCCCCCCTTCCCCGCACGGGCATGGGTTTTGACGTTCACCGCCTGGTCACGGGGCAAGACCTGTGGCTGTGCGGCGTCAAGATCGATCATGCCAAGGGCCTTTCGGGCCACAGCGATGCCGACGTGGCGATCCATGCCCTGGTCGATGCGCTGCTCGGCGCTATTGCAGCCGGTGACATCGGCGATCACTTCCCGCCGTCCGATGCGCAGTGGAAAGGCGCCTCGTCCGATCGTTTCCTGGCGCATGCCGCCGCGCTGGTGGCGCAAAGCGGCCATGCGATTGCCAATGTCGACGTGACGATCATCTGCGAAGCGCCCAAGATCGGCCCACACAAGGCGGCGATGCGCGCCCGCCTCGCCGAAATCCTGGGCCTGCCGATCGACCGCGTCAGCGTGAAGGCGACGACCACCGAGCGCCTGGGCACGACCGGTCGCGGTGAAGGCATTGCGGCGCAGGCCGTTGCCACCGTGGTGCCGCAATGGTCAGCCTGACCCTTGCGCGCCGCAGCGCCGCCACGCTCGCCCTTGCCGGATTGCTCGCGGGGCAGCAGGCCTTTGCGGCAGACGCCCGCGCCTGCCTGGAGCCGGCCGATGTCGATGCCATGGTAGCCTATGCCCTGCCATCGGCGATGGACAGCGCGATCACGTTCTGCGCGCCGCACCTGGCGCCGCAGGGCTATTTCGCCCGCGAGGGCCAATCGCTGGTGCAGCGCTATGCCCAGGCCAAGCCGGCTGCCTGGCCGCGCGCCAAGGCAGCGCTGCTCAAGCTGGGCCAAGCCGACGCCAAGGGCGGTGACCAGACTATCGCGCAGATGGCCCGGTTGCCCGACAAGGCCCTGCAGCCGTTTGCCGACGGCATGGTGGGGCAGATGGTCACCGAATCGATCAAGCCGCAAAGCTGCGCGCCGCTGGAACAGATGACGCGCCTTCTGGCGCCATTGCCGCCGGAAAACACCGCCAGCCTGTTCACCTTCATCATCCGCATGGTCGATTCGCCATCGCGCAAGCCGGGCATCGTGCCCCGCAAACCTGGGCTGCCCCTGTGCCCGGAAACCCCATGACAACGGAACACCCCCCAATCATGCCCCCCGAAACCGACTCCCTTCTTCCGCACGACATCGTCGCGCTGGCCCAGCGCGTGATCGAGGCCAATCGCAGCATCGGCCGCACGGTCGCTTTGGCCGAAAGCTGCACCGGCGGTCTGGTGGCAGCAGCGCTGACCGAAATCGCCGGCAGTTCGAGCGTGCTCGATCGCGGTTTCGTGACCTATTCGAACGAGGCCAAGCACGAGTTGCTGGGTGTATCGCTCGATGTGATCGACGCGGTGGGCGCGGTATCGGTGGCGACCGCCTGGTCGATGGCGCAGGGCGCCCTTGCCCATTCGCAAGCGGATGTTGCGGTGGCGATCACCGGCATTGCCGGCCCAGATGGCGGTTCGGAACAGAAGCCGGTCGGCACCGTGGTGTTTGCCCGTGCGCACCGCGGCCAGAACCCGGAAGACATCATGGCCGAAACCCGGCTGTTTGATGACTGCCAGACCCGCAGCGCCGTGCGCCACCAGGCCACGCTTTGCGCCCTCGAACTGCTGATGCCGCCCGAAGCGGACTGAGGCCACGCGGCCCCGCGCAAAAGCGGGGCCGAAGCTCAGCCGTGATCAGGCCTCGACCGGGCCATAGAGCTTGGCCGCGCGGGTTTCGAAGGCGGCGACCATCTTGCGGAACGCGCGATCGAGGTACTGGCCTGCCAGCTTTTCGAACAAGGCGTTGCGAAAGCTGAAATCAACGCAGAAATCGATCACGCAGCCAGTGCCGTCGTCACCCGGGCGAAACGACCAGGTGTTGGACAGGCTTTTCATCGGGCCATCGAGGTATTCCACCTCGATCCGGTCAGGCTTCGCCTTGCGCACGCGCGAGGTGAACTTTTCACGCAGCGCGTTGAAGCCGACGAGCATGTCGGCGACCATCTCGGTTTCACTGTCCGCCTTGATCCGCGTGGCCACGACCCAGGGCAGAAACTCTGGATAGCGGCGCACGTCGGCGACGAGGTCGAACATCTGTTCCGGCGACCATTGCAGCCGCCGCTGTTCGGCGATGCGCGGCATCTTATGCCCCGGCGCGCGCCGCTGCCTTGGCCAGCTGCGCCTCACGCGTGGCGCGCATCTGGGCAAAGTCTTCGCCGGCGTGATAGCTCGAACGCGTCAGCGGGCTTGACGCCACTTGCAGGAAGCCCTTGGCCCGGGCAATCGCGCCATAGGCATCGAACGCCTTGGGCGTGACGAATTCCATCACCTTGGTGTGCTTGGGCGTGGGCTGGAGATACTGGCCCATGGTGAGGAAATCGATCTGCGCCGAGCGCATGTCGTCCATCACCTGGTGCACTTCCAGGCGCTCTTCACCCAGGCCCAGCATGATGCCCGACTTGGTGAAGATCATCGGGTTGAGCCGCTTGACCTGTTCGAGCAGGCGCAGCGACGCGTAATAACGCGCGCCGGGCCGGATCGTGGGATAGAGCCGGGGCACGGTTTCCAGGTTGTGGTTGTAAACGTCCGGCCCCGCCTCGACGATGGCGGCAACCGCGCCTTCCATCTTGTTGCGGAAATCGGGCGTGAGGATTTCGATCGTGGTCTGCGGCGTCTGTTCGCGCAGCGCCTTGATCACCTTGACGAACTGCGAGGCGCCGCCATCAGGTAGATCGTCGCGATCGACCGAGGTGATGACGATGTGTTCCAGCCCCATGCGGGCCGCCGCTTCGGCCACGTGGCCCGGCTCGGAAATGTCGACCTTGCGCGGCATGCCGGTCTTGACGTTGCAGAACGCGCAGGCGCGGGTGCACACGTCACCCAGGATCATCACGGTGGCGTGCTTCTTGGTCCAGCATTCGCCGATGTTGGGGCAGGCTGCCTCTTCGCACACGGTATTCAGCTTCAAGTCGCGCATCAATTGGCGCGTCTCGCCATAGCCCTTGCTGGTGGGCGCCTTTACACGAATCCAGTCAGGCTTGCGCATGCGCTGAGGCTGGGCGGGCTCAAGGTTCGAGGCAGTGTCGGTCATGCCTGCGCAGATAGGCGTAACTTGGGGCACTTGAAAGTGCCAATCGAACACGGCATGGCGTTTGCTCATGGCAAACGCGACATCCCCCGAGCTGGATCAGCTCCTCGCCGGCTACCGCCGCTTCCGTGACCATGGTTGGACCCCGCATCGTGAGCGCTGGGAGCGCTTGCGCGAAGGGCAGGAACCCAAGGTGATGATCATCGCCTGTTCCGACAGCCGCGTCGACCCGGCCCAGGTGTTCGACACCGATCCGGGCGAAATGTTCGTGGTCCGCAACGTGGCAGCCATGGTGCCGCCGTTCGAAACCTCGCCCGGTCATCACGGTGTTTCCGCCGCGCTGGAATTCGCCGTGCAGGTGCTCAAGGTCAAGGAAGTCGTGGTGATGGGCCACGGCATGTGCGGCGGCTGCCGCGCCGCGCTGACTCAGGAAATGGCCGGGGCCGCACGCGGCGCCGGTGGCTTTGTGGCCGACTGGATTTCGCTGCTCGACGAGGCACGCAAGCCGGTGGTCGAAGAGCACGGCACCAGTGGCCGCACGGCCGAGCGCGCGATGGAACTGGCCGGCGTGAAGGCCAGCCTTGCCAACCTGCGCACCTTCCCGTGGGTGAAGGAAAAGGAAGACGCCGGCGACCTTACCTTGCGCGGTGCATTCTTTGCCATTTCCGATGGCATCCTGCACCTGCTGGACGAGGAAACGGGCACGTTCGCCCCGGCAGCCTGATTTCAGCTAGCAAAAAGATCCCAGAAAGGAAAAGGGCGGCCCCGCAAGGAGCCGCCCTTCAACCTTTGTGGCGTTAAAGGCGCTTACTTGGCGCCCTTGGTCACCACGTACTGGATCCAGAGCTGCGCCAGGGGCAGGCGCACGCCGCTGGTGATCGTGGAAAACGCTGCCTTGGCTTCATCGTACTTGCCCTGATCGGCCAGCGCGATGCCCAGGCGGGTTTCGATGCGGTCCTTGTCGGCTTGGGCTGCGATGCCCTTGCTCAGCGCCGCCTTGTAGAGCGTTTCGGCCTTGGCCGCATCGCCATACGAGAGGTAGGCGTCAGCGGTGATCGCCGAGAGCTTGCCATCGGCGGTCTTGGCCGCATCGCGTTCCATGGCCGGGAGCGAGGCCTTGTCGCCAGCGGCGATACGGGCCTTGGCCTGGGCCAGGGCATCAGACACGAACGGGTCGGATGCCTTGAGCGCGCCCGAAGCAATGCCCTGTTCGGCCAGCTTCTGCACTTCACCGGGCAGACGACGCGGGTCGGCCGCCTGGATGTATTCCACGAATTCGCGGCCGGTGTACTGCTTGTCGACACCCAGCGCGCCGGTGCGTTCGAACAGGCGGCCCAGATCGACCGACTCTTCCTTGCCGAACTGGCTGAATTCGCGGGTCAGCTGACCAGCGCCGAGCCAGTTGATCGGGGTGGGATCAGCCGCAACCGACAGCAGGCCCCATTCGATCGCCTGCGGGCCCAGCTTGGCGTTGTAGGCAATGACCTGGCCACGCTTGTACCAGCTCACCGGCACGGTGCCGTTCGCAGCCTTGCGGGCGGCGATGGCAGCCTTGAGCGCGTCGAGCGCCTGGGTCGGCTGGTTCTGCTGGACATAGGAATCGGCCAGCAGTTCGGCGGCGTTGTCTTCGCTGTAGTTGGCGTCGATGGCAGCGCGCAGCGCCTTGGTGGCGGTGGCATAGTCCTTGTTCTGATAGGCAGTGGCGCCCAGGAAGTACTGCACCATCGGCACCTTGTCGGCGCTGAGCTGGCCGCTGTCGGCCATGTTCTGCAGGCCCTTCTGCTGCAGCGCGCCGTCACCCATGGCACCGCCCAGGATCTGCTGCCACTGGCCCAGGATCAGGCGATCGAGGGGGGTCTTGGCGCCGGCTTCCACCGGGCCGATTTCACCGGCCAGCTTCTGCGCGCCAGCCTTGAATTCAGCCTCGGGGGCCTTGCCCTTGGTGGCCTGCCAATCATTGAAAGATTTCTGGAACGGCGCGGCCGCTGCCGCAAATTCCTTGGAGTTGCCGCCAGCGGCAGGCTGCTCCTTCTTGGCTTCCTTGGCGATCGCAGGAGCGATCATGCCGCCAAGACCAAGCCCCGATGCCAGCGCAACGGCCATCGCCGTACGCGCAACCGTGCCCTTACCCGAATTCCACAAAGAACCGCGCATCTCTTATCTCCTGTTCGACCCCGACGGTGCCCGTGTCGCATGTTTCGGATTCACGTGGCCCCGCCGTTTACCCTGGTCGGCCCTGCGCTAGTGGCGCGGAATGGCTCCCTTGGCAACTCTGCGCTTGCTAGGTGGCACGGGGTGAACGCGGATTGAATGGCATTTCGTCCTGCTGTTCAGGCAGCTTGTCGCATGTGTGGAAAAGTGATGGTTAGTTGGGTCGGAAACGGCATGGTTTGCTGGCCTTTTGCGCGCAAGGCGCCTAGGGCGGTTACTTTCCAGACAACGAAATGACAAAGCCACCATCGTGAGCGACGACACCCCGAACCTCGATCCCACCCCCGGCACGCCGGACCATGAATTCCAGCGGATCGACATCGTCGACGAAATGAAGACCAGCTACCTCGATTACGCGATGAGCGTGATCGTGGCGCGTGCGCTTCCCGATGTGCGCGACGGGTTGAAGCCGGTGCATCGCCGCATCTTGTGGACCAGCCACGAGAACGGCTTCACCTCGACCAAGCCCTATCGCAAGTCTGCCCGTATCGTCGGCGATACCATGGGTAAGTATCACCCCCATGGCGACGCGGCGATCTATGACGCGCTGGCGCGTATGACCCAGGACTGGTCGATGCGCCTGCCGCTGATCGACGGCCAGGGCAACTTCGGTTCGATGGACCCCGATCCGCCAGCCTCGATGCGCTATACCGAAGCGCGCCTGGCCAAGGTGTCGGACTCGCTGCTGGCCGATATCGACAAGGACACGGTCGACTTCCAGCCCAACTATGACGGGGCGGAGCACGAGCCGCAGGTTCTGCCGGCGCGCTTCCCCAATCTGCTGGTCAATGGCGCCGGTGGCATCGCGGTGGGCATGGCCACCAACATTCCGCCGCACAACCTGGGCGAAGTGATCGACGGCTGCCTGGCCTATATGGACAACCCGTTGATCACGATCGACGAACTGATCCAGATCATTCCCGGCCCCGATTTCCCCACCGCCCCGTTGATCCTGGGCGCCGCCGGTGCGCGCAAGGCCTATACCGAAGGCCGCGGCTCGATCATGATGCGCTGCCGCCACGAGGTGGAGGAAGGCCGCGGTCGCGACGCCAACCGGCGCTCGATCGTGCTGACGTCGATCCCCTACCAGGTCGGCAAGTCCAACCTGGTCGAAAAGATTGCCGAGGCCGCCAAGGACAAGCGGATCGAAGGCATTTCCGACATCCGCGACGAATCCAACCGCGAAGGCGTTCGCGTGGTGGTGGACTTGAAGCGCGATGCCTCGCCCGAGGTCGTGCTCAACCAGCTGTGGCGCAATACCCCGGCCCAATCCAACTTCCCGGCCAACATGCTCGCCATCCGTGGCGGGCGTCCGGAGATCCTGACCCTCAAGGATATCATCGAAAGCTTCGTGCGCTTCCGCGAGGAAGTGATCACGCGGCGCACCAAGTTCGAGCTGAACAAGGCGCGCGACCGCGCCCACGTGTTGCTTGGCCTGGTGGTGGCGGTCACCAACCTCGATGAAGTGGTCAAGATCATCCGCGGCTCGGCCAATCCGGCGCTTGCCCGCGAGGCGCTGCTCGCCCGCGAATGGCCGATGGGCGAAATCGCGCCCTATATCCGCCTGGTCGAGGCGATCGAGGACGACGCGGTTGCCGGCGAAGGCACCTATCGCCTCTCGGAAATCCAGGTCCGCGCGATCCTCGACCTGCGCCTGCACCGCCTGACGGCACTGGGCCGCGACGAAATCGGCGAGGAACTGGAAAAGCTGGCCGCCGCGATCGCCGAATACCTGGCTATCCTGGCCGACCGCCAGAAGCTTTACGCTGTGATGCGCCAGGAACTGGTGGAAGTGCGTGCGGCCTATGCCACGCCGCGCCTGTCGCAGATCATGCCGGCCGCCGATGGCATCGACGATGAAGACCTGATCGAGCGCGAAGACATGGTCGTGACCGTCACCCTCGACGGCTATATCAAGCGCACGCCCCTTTCCACGTTCCGCGCCCAGGCGCGCGGTGGCAAGGGCCGCTCGGGCATGGCTACCAAGGAAGAGGATGCCGTCGCGACGATGTTCGTGGCCAGCACCCACACCCCGGTGCTGTTCTTCTCCACCGCCGGCAAGGTCTATCGCCTCAAGGTGTGGCGCCTGCCCGAAGGCGGCGCGGCCACCCGCGGCCGACCGGTCGTCAACCTGCTGCCCGCGCTTGACCAGGGCGAAACGATCGCCGCCGTGCTGCCCTTGCCCGAAGACGAGGCCGAATGGGGCGCGCTCAACGTCATGTTCGCCACGGCCAAGGGCAACGTCCGCCGCAACGCGATGGATTCGTTCGCCAACATCCCGTCGAACGGCAAGTATGCCATGAAGTTCGAGGAAGATACCGACGATCGCCTGATCGGTGTCGCGCTGCTGTCCGAAGGGGACGACGTGCTGCTGGCCAGTCGCGCCGGCAAGGCCATCCGCTTCCCGGCCGACGACGTGCGCGAGTTCCAGAGCCGCACCTCCACTGGGGTGCGCGGCATGGCGCTCAAGGACGGGGACGAGGTCATCTCGCTCTCGATCCTGCATCGCGCCGGGGTCAAGGACCAGGACGAGCGCGAGGATTACCTGCGCTTTGCCCCGTGGAAGGCCGAGAAGGAAGGCGAGCCGCAGATGAGCGCCGAACGCTACCAGGAACTGGTGGCCAAGGAGCAGTTCATCCTCACGGTCTGCGCCAACGGCTATGGCAAGCTGTCTTCGGCCTATGAATATCGCCGCACCGGCCGCGGTGGCCAGGGCATTACCAACATTGACAACATCGGCCGCAATGGCCCGGTCGTCGCCAGCTTCCCCGCCTCGCAGGCCGACCAGCTGATGCTGGTGACCGACCAGGCCAAGCTGATCCGCCTGCCGCTTTCGTCGCTGCGCGTGATCGGGCGCGGATCGGCCGGCGTGCGCCTGTTCAACGTTTCGGGTGACGAGCACGTGGTGGGCGCGGTGCGCCTGGCCGAGCAGGACGCCGATGACGTTGAAGGTGAAGCGATCGCGGACGAAGCAATCGCCGGCGACGCTGCCGAAAGCGATGGCGCAGAAGGGGGTGCGGACGAATGAGCGGGCATCCCGTGATCGCCTACAAGGTGCTGACCGCGCCGCAGCGCGCCGAACTGGAACAGGGTTCGTTCGGCGGCGCGCCGGTCGATCTGGCCGACGGCTATATCCATATGTCCACAGACGATCAGCTGACCGTTACCGTGGATAAGCACTTTGCCGGGCAGGACGACCTGCATGTGGCCGCCATCGACCTGTCGGGCTTTGGCGAAACCCTGAAATGGGAAGTGTCACGCGGCGGGGCGCTGTTCCCCCATCTCTATGCCCCGTTGCCGCTGGCCGCGGTGGTGGCGATGGAGCCGCTTTCGCGGCAAAGCGATGGCAGTGTGGCGCTGCCCCGGGCGCGCTGAACGATGACGCACCAGATTCACATCATCGGCGGCGGAATGGCCGGCAGCGAGGCTGCCTGGCAACTCGCCCGGCGTGGCTTTCGCGTGCGGCTTTCAGAAATGCGCGGCAGCGGCGAAACCACCGCCGCGCACCAGGGCGATGGCCTGGCCGAATTGGTCTGCTCCAACTCGTTCCGCTCGGACGATGACGAAAAGAACGCGGTCGGCCTGCTGCATCACGAGATGCGCCGCTGTGACAGCCTGATCATGGCCGCCGCCGACAAGGCGCGCGTGCCCGCCGGCTCTGCCCTGGCGGTGGACCGCGACGTATTCTCGGCCGCCGTCGAAGCGGCGCTGCGCGAACTGCCCAACCTGGAAGTGGTGCGCGAACGCGTCGATGCCCTGCCTGCCGAGGGCATGACCATCGTGGCCACCGGGCCGCTGACCGCTGCGTCGCTCGCCAGCAGCATCGGCACCGCCACGGGCGCGGAAAGCCTGGCGTTCTTCGATGCCATTGCCCCCATCGTCTATCATGATTCGATCGACATGGACGTGTGCTGGATGGCGAGCCGCTGGGACAAGGCCGCCGGCCCGGAAAGCACCGGCAAGGACTATATCAACTGCCCGATGAACAAGGAGCAGTACCAGGCATTTCGCCAGGGCCTGCTCGATGGTGACAAGACCGTGTTCAAGGAATGGGAGGCCAACACCCCCTATTTCGACGGCTGCATGCCGATCGAGGTGATGGCCGAACGGGGCGAGGACACTCTGCGCTTTGGCCCGATGAAACCGGTTGGTCTGGACGATCCGCGCACTGGCCGCTGGCCCTATGCCGTGGTGCAGCTGCGCCAGGACAACAAGCTGGGCACGCTGTGGAACATGGTGGGCTTCCAGACCAAGCTCAAGCATGCCGAACAGGTGCGCCTGTTCCGCACCATTCCGGGCCTGGAAAACGCCGAATTTGCGCGGCTGGGCGGCTTGCACCGCAATACGTTTATTCACTCTCCCACGCTGCTCGATCGGCAGCTGCGCCTGAAATCTGCGCCGCGCATCCGCTTTGCCGGGCAGATCACCGGCTGCGAGGGCTACGTCGAAAGCGCATCGGTCGGCATGCTGGCTGGCCTGATGGCAGCGGCGGAACTGGCCGGCCGTGAATGGACGCCGCCGCCGGTAACCACGGCGCTGGGCGCCCTGCTTGGCCACATCACCGGGGATGCCGAACCCGACACCTATCAGCCGATGAACGTGAACTTCGGGCTGTTTCCGCCGGTCGATCCATCGGTGAAGAAAAAAGTGCGCAAGGAAGCCTATACCACGCGCGCCAAGGCCGATTTTGGGCCTTGGCTTGAGACGTTGGCGTAAGGCTTCCACCACCCCCCGACCCCCTCCTCTAAAGAGGATGGGGCTTTAACCTGCTCCTCCCCCTCCTCTTCAGAGGAGGGAGTCGGGGGGTGGTGCGAAGCCTTACCCAAGCCTCAGAACGCTTCCTCGGCAAAGTCCATGACCGAGCCCTTGCCGGCCTTGATCGCCAGGTACAGCGAGGCCGACTGCGGCAGCAGCTTTTCATAGAAGAAGCGCGCGGTGTCGATCTTGGCCTTGTAGAACGCCGCCTCGCCAGTGCCCGACATCAGCTCGCGCGAGGCAAGCTTGGTGGCCTTGGCAAAGCAGTAGGCCATGGCGACCAGGCCCATCAGGCGCAGATAGTCGGTTGCCGCCGCGCCCCCTTCCTCAGGGTCTTTCATGCCACGTTCGGCGATGATTGCGGTTGCACCCTGCAGCGCTTCGAATGCGCGCTTGAGACCGGCAACCATCTTGCCAATCGCCGGATCTTCCAGGTTGGCATCGATGAAATCGCTGACCGGATGGAAGAAGCTGCGCAGGTAGCGGCCCATTTCGGCAGGCAGCTTGCGGCCCACCAGGTCAAGCGCCTGGATGCCATTGGTGCCTTCATAGAGCATGGCGATGCGCGCATCGCGCATATACTGCTCAACCCCGCTTTCGCGGATGAAGCCGTGGCCGCCATAGCACTGCACCGCGAGGCTGGCGCTTTCGAGGCCCAGGTCGGTGAACATCGCCTTGACCACCGGGGTCATCAGCGCAACGAAGTCCGACGCGCGCTGGCGCTGTTCCGGCTCTGCCCCATGCTTTTCGGCATCGAGCGCGCGGGCGACCCACGCGGAAACGCCACGGCAGCCTTCGTTCCACGCGCGCATGGTCAGCAGCATGCGCCGCACATCGGGATGCACGATGATCGGATCGGCCGGCTTGTCGGGATGCTTGGTGCCCGACAGCGAGCGGCCCTGGAGGCGATCCTTGGCGTACCACACGGCCGACTGATAGGCAGCCTCGCCAATGCCCAGGCCCTGGATGCCCACGCCGACGCGCTCGGCATTCATCATCGTGAACATGGCTTCGAGGCCGCGATGCGGTTCGCCCACCAGCCAGCCCTTGGCATCTTCGAACAGCATCTGGCACGTGGCCGAAGCCTTGAGACCCATCTTGTGCTCGATCGCGGTGCAGCGCGCACCGTTGCGCACCGACGGGTTTCCGTCAGCATCGGGCAGGTACTTGGGCACCAGGAACAGGCTGATGCCCTTCACGCCCTTGGGCGCATCGGGCAGGCGCGCCAGCACGAGGTGGACGATGTTGGTCGTCAGGTCATGCTCGCCGGCCGAGATGAAGATCTTGGCGCCCGACAGCTTGTAGCTGCCATCTTCGCCCGGTTCGGCGCGGGTGCGCAGCAGGCCCAGGTCGGTGCCGCAGTGCGGCTCGGTCAGGCACATGGTGCCCGACCATTCGCCGCTGACCATCTTGGGCAGGTATTCCTGCTTGAGCGTGTCGTTGGCATAGACGGTGAGCGCGGCGATGGCGCCGTTGGTGAGGCCGGGATAGAGGCTGAACGACACGTTGGTGGCGCAGATCATCTCTTCCACCAGCTTGCCCACGGCCTCGGGCGCGCCCTGCCCGCCCCATTCCGGCGGCAGGACAAGAGCGTTCCAACCGCCCTCGGTAAAGGCCTTGTAGGCCTCGATAAAACCCTTGGGCGTGCGGACCACGCCGTTTTCCAGGGTGCAGCCTTCCTCATCGCCGCTGCGGTTCAAAGGCAGCAGCACGTCCTGGCACAGCTTGGCGGCTTCAGACAGCACGGCCTCAGTCAGGTCAGGCGTGAAATCAGCAAGCGCGGGAATGTCACCAAAGCCGTCGTCGGTGTGCAATTCGTTGAGCACGAAGCGCATGTCGCGCAGGGGAGCGGTATAGATCTGCATGGCAAATCTCCTCAATCAGTTGCGAAGCGGCTTGCCGGTCTGGAGCATATGCTCAATCCGGGCCTGTGTCGCGGGGTTACGGACGAGGCTGGTGAATTCCCGGCGTTCGGCAGCCAGCAGTTCGTCCTCGGTCACGGTATCGATCAGGTCAGCGTCGCCGCCGGTCAAGATGCGCGCAAGGGCACCCGATACCACCTCGTCGTGCGGGGTGGCTATGCCGCGGGCGCGGAAGCCCTGCACCGCCATGTCGAGCGCGGCCTTGCCACCGGCACCCGGCAGGCGGAACACCGGCGGTTCGGGCGGCTGATAGCCTTCGGCCAGGGCCAGAACGCGGGCCTTGGCATCGGCCAAGAGACGATCGCGGTTCATCGTCACCTGGTCGGTCGGGCGCATAAAGCCGAGTTCGATCGCCTGCGCGGCCGACTTGGACACCGTGGCGGTCGACACCGTTTCGAACACCTTGGCCACGGCCGGCATCGGCCCCTTGGGCAACGCCGGATTGTGGCGCCAGCGATCGAGCAGTTCGCCATTGCCGCCCCAGCCCGGCACGAGGCCGACACCGCATTCGACCAGGCCGATATAGCTTTCGGCGTGCGCCTGGATGGCGTCGCAATGCAGCAGGACTTCGCATCCGCCGCCCAGCGCCATGCCCGATGGCGCGCCGACCACCGGGAACGGCGCATACTTGAGCGCCTTCATCGCCTGCTGCCCACCGGCAACGAGCTTTTCGATCTCGCCCCAGGCGGCGATGTTCATGGCAAACAGTGCCAGGCCCAGGTTGGCACCCGCAGAGAAGTGGCTGCCTTCGTTGTAGATCACCAGGCCCTTGAACTTTTCCGCCACCAACGGAATGGCCTGGCCGATCAGCTTCATCACCTCGGCATCGAGCGCGTTCATCTTGCCGGTGAATTCCAGCGCGGCAACGCCATCGCCAACGTCCCACAGCGCGGCAGAGGCGGTCTTGAGCAGGGGCTTGGCGGCCAGCTTGATGTCTTCGAGCAGCACCACACCCGCGGCACGCGCCACATCGTGGTATTCCCCATCAAGGCCCAGCGCCTGGCGCTTGCCCGCTTCGACCCGATAGAACGGCCGGCCGGCGGCCAGTTCCACGATCGCCGGCACTGGCTTGCCTTCGGCCTTGAGGCGTTCGGCAAAGACGGCCGTGCCAAGCTTGTCGATCAGTTCGAACGGGCCGGACTTCCAGTTGTAGCCCAGCTTCATCGCCACATCGATGGCAACGATATCGTCAGACGCGCTGGGGACGAGCGACGCGGCATAGGACAGCGTCGGCGCCAGCACGGCCCAGGCATAGGCACCCAGCTTGCCGGGCAGGCCAACCAGCGCCTTGAGATCCTTGAACACGGCGCCGGGCAGCGATGGCGGCTTGGCGGCGGCGCGGTATTCGCCGGTGGCCAGATCGATCGCTTCCTTGCGCTTGCCGGCCTCGCGGTTGAGGCGGTAGAACCCGCCCTTGCCCTTGCGCCCGGTATAGCCATCGGCGATCATCTTCATGATCAGCGGATGATCGATCGCGATGGCGCGATAGGCATCATCTTCCGGCAGCGTGGCGGTAAGGCTCGCCTTCAAGTGCGGCATCAGATCGATGCCGACCAGGTCAACCAGCCCGAACACGCCGGTCTTGGGCACGCCCATCGGCTTGCCCACCACGGCATCGGCTTCCTCCACGCTCAGTCCCAGATCGATGGCGGCATTGATCGCCTGCTGGATCCAGAACGTGCCGACGCGGTTGGCCAGGAAACCCGGGGTATCCTTGGCGCGCACAACGGTCTTGCCCAGCGCGCGATCGGCAAAATCGCTGACCTTGGCGACCAGCGCCGCATCGCTGGCCGGGCCAGCGACGACTTCAAGCAGGCGCATGTAGCGCGGCGGGTTGAAGAAGTGCGTGATCAGGAAATCACGGGCAAAGCCTTCGCCGCGCCCGGCGATCAGCTGTTCGAGCGGGATCGTCGACGTGTTGGACGAAACCGCCGTGCCGGGGCGGCGCACGCCTTCCAGCTTTTCATAGAGCGCATGCTTGAGATCGAGCCGTTCGACGATCGCTTCGATCACCCAGTCGCACTCGGCAACGCGGGGCAGATCGTCTTCGATATTGCCAACCTCGACCAGCTTGGCGGCGCGCTTGCTCATGAACGCCGCCGGCTCGGCCTTGGCCAGGCGATCGAGCGCGCCCTGGGCCACGGCATTGCGGTTGGCCGGATCGCGCACGATATCGAGCAGCAGCACCGGCACGCCGGCGTTGGCCACCTGGGCGGCGATGCCGGCGCCCATGGTGCCCGCGCCGATGACGCAGACTTTCCTGATGGACTCGCTGTGGGTTGTCTCTGGCATCAGATCGCCTCCAGAATCGTGGCGATGCCCTGGCCGCCGCCGATGCACTGGGTGGCGAGCGCATACTTGCCGCCCGTGCGCTGCAACAGGCTGGCTGCCTTGCCAACGATGCGCGCGCCGGTGGCGCCCAGCGGGTGGCCCAGCGCGATCGCGCCGCCATCCAGGTTGATCTTCGCCTGATCGAGGCCAAGATCGGCGATGCAGGCCAGCGCCTGGCTGGCAAAGGCTTCGTTCAGTTCGATCACGTCGAGATCGGACACGGAAATGCCGGCACGCTCCAGCGCCTTGCGGCTGGATTCGACCGGGCCGATCCCCATGATTTCGGGCGCGCAGCCGGAAATCGCCATGGCCTTGATCCGCGCCAGAATGGGCAGGCCATGGGCGCGGGCATAATCCTCGCTCGCCACGATCACGGCGCTGGCGCCGTCGGTGAGCGGTGAGGACGTGCCGGCCGTGACCGTACCGGTGGCGCTGAACGCGGGCTTGAGCCCGGCGAGGGTTTCGGCGGTGGTGCCGGGGCGCGGGCAGCCATCAGTATCGACCAAGCCGGCCTTGGTTTCGATGCCGACGATTTCGTCCTTAAGCTTGCCAGCGGCGATGGCGGCGGCAGCCTTGTCCTGGCTGGCGACGGCAAAGGCTTCCTGTGCCTGGCGCGACAGGCCATACTGGCTGGCGAGGTTTTCGGCGGTGTCGCCCATGCCGATATAGGCCTGGCTGGCCTTGGCCAGGGCCGGATTGGGCAGCGGGTTGAAACCCATCATCGGCACCCGGCTCATCGATTCGACCCCGGCGGCGATGAACAGCTCGCCAGCGCCGGCGGCGATCTGGCCCACGGCATAGTGGATCGCGCTCATCGACGAACCGCAGAAGCGGTTGACCGTCATGCCGCCGACCGAACGCGGCAGGCCGGCAATCATGCCGATCAGGCGCGCAACGTTAAAGCCCTGTTCGCCTTCGGGAAAAGCGCAGCCGACGATCAGATCCTCGATCGCGGCGGCGTCAATCCCGGTGCGCTGGACCAGCGCCTTGACCACGGCCGCGGCAAGATCGTCGGGCCGGGTACGGGCAAGCGCGCCCTTGCCGGCAAGGTGGAACGGTGACCGGGCATATCCGGCAATGACCGCATTCGGCATGATTTCTGGCATCCTCGTCAGGTGGGGCAACTGCCGCCTGTGCCTCCGATACCACGGAATCACCCTTGGCGCTGCTTTCGTCCGTAATGGTGCTCAACTTTCCCTATACGTCAACCAAAATTTGGGGCATAGAGTGAGTCGCACACCGGCAAAGGCAAGAAAGGCCGGGTGATAACCGGATACCGAAACGCACGAAGCGCGCTTTGGGTTCTTGGGTCGAGGATGAAGAACGATGAGAGGTAAGCCGTTATTGGCCATCACCGTAATGTCCCTGATGGGGGCAGCGGCGGCCACCTATGCTCCGGCCTCCTACGCTGCCGGACAATCCGCATCCGAACAGGCCATCGGCCGCTGGGCCACGCCCACCAAGCACGGCATCGTTGAAATTGCCCCGTGCGGCGCGTCGATCTGCGGGCGCCTGGTCGAATCCGACAGCATCCGCGCCAATCCGGCCTTCGCCGATGGCAAAAACAAGAATCCGGCCCTGCGCAATCGTCCGCTCAAGGGCCTGACCATTCTGCAAGGTTTTACGCGCAGCACCGACGGTTGGGAGGGTGGCTCGATCTACAATCCCGAAGACGGCGGCACCTACAAGGCGACGATCACGATCGCCGATGCTGACACGCTCAAGCTCAAGGGCTGCATCGTGTGGCCCTTGTGCAAGACCCAGACGTGGAAGCGCCTGCGCTGATCCAGCCGGAGCCGGCCAGACCAAACACCACCGGCACCGTTGAAACCACAGACACCACAAAAATTCGCATGGGAGTGAGAGAGAGATGAACCTGAACCACCGCCGCACGCTGGCCTGCGCCGTGCTTCTGGCCGGCACCGCCGGACTTGCCAGCCCTGCCCTGGCAGGCGGCTTTTATCTTCAGGACCAGTCCGCCAAGGCCACCGGCCGCGCCTATTCGGGCGAAGTGGCCGACACGGGCGCGGAAAGCCTGTGGTGGAACCCCGCCAGCATCGGCGGCATGACCGGCGGCGAAGCCATGCTGAGCGCCACCGGCATCCTGCCCTCTGGCGACGTGGTCAACAACGGCACCCTGATCAAGCGCCCTGGCCAGCCTGCCACGGCGGTGGGCGGCGACAGTGTGGCCCACAACCCGATCCACAAGGGCGTCGTGCCCTCGGGCGCGATCGCGCATTCGCTGGGCAACCGCGTGGCCGTGGGCCTGGCGGTGACTGCGCCGTACAACTTCACCACCGAATATTCGAACAGCAGCTGGGCACGCTATACCGCGCTGACCACGCGCCTGCGCACGGTCGACATCCAGCCCTCGCTGGCCGTGCAGCTGACCCCGGTGATTTCCATCGGCGGCGCGGTGAACGTCGAACATGCCGATGCCACGCTGGGCAATGCCCTGCCCAACCTGCTGGCCGTGCTGCCCGATGGCAGCCAGACGCTTAGCGGCAAGGGCTGGGATGTGGGCTGGTCGGCCGGTACGCAGTTCCGCGGCAAGACCGTGACCGTGGGCCTGAGCTACAAGTCGGCGATCAAGCACAAGCTCAAGGGTGACGTGACCATTGCCGGCCTGCTCGGCCCGCTGGCGGCGAACAACGCCAACATCTCCACCGAGGCAGACTTTACTACGCCCTGGCAGCTGACGTTCGGTGGCCGCTGGACGGTCACGCCGGGCTTTACGCTCAACGCCCAGGCAACCCGCTTTGGCTGGTCCAAGTTCAACGCGATCCAGCTGGGCAGCCCGCTCAACACGGCGATCCCCGAAGACTATCGCAACACCTGGGCGGTTGCCGTCGGCTTTGACGCTGACCTTAGCCCCAAGTGGACCGTTCGCGGCGGCGTGCAGCGTGACGTTTCGCCGGTTCGCCCGAACGAACGCGATGCCCGCGTGCCCGATAGCAACCGCTGGAACTTTGCCTTGGGCGCCACCCATGCATTCAGCCGCGCGTTCAAGATCGACGTTGCCGCCAACTACCTCACCCTCGCCGATGCGCCGGTCAACCGCCTGACCGCCGCCTATGCCGGCACGCCGGCGCAGACCCCGATCCTGGTCAACGGCATGCTGCAAAAGGCCCATGTCGTGGTGCTGTCGCTGGGCGGACGGGTCGCTTTCTGATCGCCCGAAGGCGCCGGGGCCATCTTGGCCTCGGCGCCATTTCCCTCCCTCTTGCCGGAACCTGACATGGTCGCTGCCCCCCCGATCGAGGCCACCCCCATCGCCCCTTCACGCGTACCCGACAGCCTGCCGCCAGACTGGTCACCGCCGGCCATGCTGCTGGGTGACTTCATGGACAACGCCGTGCGCGATCATGGCGACCGCCCGGCGGTGGACTTCATGGGCCGCACCTGGACCTATCGGGCGCTGGGGCGGATGGTCGAACGGGCGGCGCGCGGCTTTCAGGACCTGGGTCTGGGCAAGGGCGATCGGGTGGCACTGTGCCTGCCCAACACGCCCTACTACATTGTCCTTTATTTCGCCGCGCTCAAGATCGGCGCGGTGGTGGTCAATCTCAACCCGCTCTACACCCAAAGCGAGATGCGCCATCTGTTGACCGACAGCGGCGCCCGCGTTGTTGCCGTGCCAGACCTGCGCGAAATCCACGGCAAGGTGCGCGCCATTGCCGACGAATGTCAGTTGGCCACCATCCTGGTCTGCCCGATGGCCGGCATCCTGCCCCGGGTAAAGGCATGGGGCTGGCGCCTGTTCAAGCGGCGCGACCATGCCCGCTATGCCCATGATGCGCTGCACATGCGCTTTTGCGACCTGATCGCACGCGGCGATCCGCCACGGCCGGTGGCACTGGTGCCCGATGACCTGGCCGTGCTGCAATATACCGGCGGCACCACCGGCACGCCCAAGGGCGCGATGCTGACCCATCGCAATCTCACGGCCAATGCCCTGCAGCAACAGGCGCATATCCATGGCGATCTGCCTGCCCCGCAGCGCACGCTGGCCGTGCTGCCGTTCTTCCACGTCTTTGCGCTGACCGCCGTGCTCGATTTCTCGATCCTGGTGGGATCGGAACTGGTGCTGATGCCGCGCTTCGAAATGGACGCGATGCTGGCCACCATCAAGCGCAAGCCGCCCACGCTGTTTTTCGGCGTGCCGACGCTGTTCATCGCGATGAACGCGCTCGACGATTCCAAGATTCCCAACCTGTCGGCGCTGCGCGCCTGCATTTCCGGCGGTGCGCCGCTGCCGCTGGAAGTGCGCCAGACGTTCGAACAGCGCACCGGCGGACGCATCTGCGAAGGCTATGGCCTGACCGAAGCCTCGCCCATCGTGACATGCAACCCGGTTGATGGCGATATCCGCGCCAACAGCTGCGGCCAGGCCTTCCCGGGCACGCAAATCGAAATCCGCGACCCCGAAAACCCCGAGACGGTCCTGCCGCTGGGCGCCAATGGCGAGGTCTGCGTGCGCGGGCCGCAGGTGATGGCCGGCTATTGGCAGCGCCCCGACGACACCGCCAAGGTCTTTGTCGATGGCGCGCTGCGCACGGGCGACGTGGGCCACCTCGACGAAGATGGCTATCTCTACCTGGTGGACCGCCTCAAGGACGTGATCCTGAGCGGCGGATACAACGTCTATCCGCGCGTCATCGAGGAAGCGGCCTATCTCCATCCGGCAATCGAGGAAGCTATCGCGATCGGCATTCCCGATCGCTATCGCGGGCAAAGCGCCAAGCTGTTCATCAAGCTGCACGACGGCCAGGACGTCTCGCCGCAGGAGATTCTCGATTTCCTGACCGAGCACCTCAACAAGATCGAGGTGCCGCGCGCTGTCGAAATTCGCCAAAGCCTGCCCAAGACCATGGTGGGCAAGCTTTCGAAAAAGGAACTGGTCGCCGAAGAGCGTGCCAAGGCCGAGGCCGCCACGCCCGCGGTTTAAGTGCAAGGTGCGATTGGGGGCAGTTGCAATCCACATTTTGCGGCGCAATAGGTAGCGCCATTCTGGGGGGAAAATTGGCCACCATGATCGATACTTTGCCCGATCCGCCCGAACCCACGGCGGAACCAGCGCCCGCCGCGCCCGAGGATGGCCTGCAAGGCATCCAGGATGTGGCGCGCCGCTTGGGCGTGACGCACCGCACCCTGCGCTTTTACGAGGACAAGGGCCTGATCGAGCCAGCGCGGGTGGGCAACACGCGCATCTATTCGCACCGCGAAGTGGCACGCATGCAGTTGATCCTGCGCGGCAAGCGGCTGGGTTTCAGCATTCGCGAGATCAAGGAATTCCTCGATCTCTACGACGTCGATCCCACCCGGCTGGAGCAATTGCAGCATCTGGTGGCGCACATCCGCAGCCGGCTGCGCAAGCTGGAAAGCCAGCACAGCGCCTTGCTCAAGACCATGACCGAGCTTCAGGCCATGGAGGCCGAGGCGATCGACAAGATCGGCGAGCTTACGAGTTCACCGCGGGACGAAAACGCCGCTTGAACAGGCGCGCGGGCAGCGCATCGGCCGTGCTGACGATGATGATGCCCGCCAGGATCATCAAGGCGCCGCCGATGAACGCGGCGTCCAGCTTGTCACCCAGCACGATCACGCCGGCGGCCACGCCAAACATCGGCGTCATGAAGCTCAACACCCCCAGCCGCGCCGCGCTGTAGCGCCGCAGCAGGGCATACCAGGTGAGATAGCTGAGGAACGCCACGACCACGACCTGGAACGCCATGCTGGCCAGGAGCGGGGCGGTCAGGCTCACGGCCGTTTCACCCAGCACCGGCGCGGCCAGCGTGCACAGCACGAAAGCGCCCATCAGCTGATAGAACAGCGTGACGGAGGCCGGTGCATTGGCCAGCGAAGAATTGCGCAGCACCAGCGTGGTGCAGGCCCAACCGCAGGCGCCGCCCAGCGCCAGGGCATCGCCCAGCCGACCATCGGGATAGCCCGCCCCTTCCTTGCCGCCGCTGAACGCCAGCACCACGCCAGCAAACGACAGCGCGATGCCCACCCACTGGCCAGCGCGCAGGCGCTCGTCAGGGCGCAGCAGACCCAGCGCCAGGGCAGCGCCAATTGGCGCAGTATAGAGATAGATGGTGACGTGGGAGGCGCTGGTGAACCGCAGCGCTTCACCCGCGAGCAGGAATTCGGTGCCAAACAGCAGCCCGATGGCCAGGCCCGGTGCCAGGGTCTGGCGGTTGATCACCCGCCCTTCCCCACGCCACAGCACAATGGCCAGCGTGGCAAGGCCCGCCAGGCCCGAACGCAGGCCCATCTGCAACAACGGGCTCATCGCGCCCGCCACCAGCTTGATGGCAACCTGCTGCGAACCCCAGATCGCGCAGAGCACGATCATGATGGCAACGGCAGCGGCATCGACAGGCTTGCGATCGTTCACAAACAAAAGGTCCGGGCTGAAATGGTGCGGGGAGAAATTCCCGCGCGCCTTAGTCGATAATCGTGCCGGGAGCCAGCCATTGGAACCCAGCCATTAGAACGTTGCGCGTTTCGCCCGCTCTAGGGGAAATGCCGCAGGGGCGCCTTACGCCGATTTCAGCGACCACCCCGTAATCCATGGTGCGTTCTGCGGAGTGTGCCATGAGTTTTACCCTCAGCCTTGGCCCGGTGGCCAACATGCAAACCATCACCACGGCCTGGTCGAACATGACCGAGTCCCTGGAAGCGCATGCCGCGATGGTGCTCGATCTGTCGGATCTGGTCGATGTCGATCTTTCCCTGGTGCAGCTGGTGGAAACGGCGCGCCAGCATGCCCTGCGGGACAGCCGCGCGCTGCGTCTGTCGGCGCCGGCCAATCCGGCCGTGACGGCACTGCTGCGCCGCGCCGGGTTCCTGACCGATCCCAGCACCGAAACCCTCGATTTCTGGTTTCACGGAGAACTCCCGCAATGACGGCCTCGATCCTCACCGTAGACGATTCCAGCAGTCTGCGCCTTGCCACGCGGATCGCGCTGACTGGCGCAGGCTATAGCGTGACCGAGGCCTGCGACGGGCTGGAAGGCCTGGGCAAGGCGCAGGGTCAGAAGTTCGACATGATCATCACGGATCTCAACATGCCCAACATGGATGGGCTGAGCATGATCCGCGAGATCCGCAAGCTGCCCGTGCAGATGGGCACCCCGATCATCTTCCTCACCACCGAGTCAGATGATGCCATCAAGCAGGAAGCCCGCGCCGCCGGCGCCACGGGCTGGCTGGTCAAGCCGTTCCAGCCCGATCAGCTGCTGCGCATTACCAAGAAGGTGCTGGGCCGGTGAGCGAAACAGATCCCATTGCCGCGTTCCGCGTGGAAGCTGGTGACCTCCTCGACCAGATCGAACAGGCACTGCTCGACCTGTCGAACCAGTTGGACGATCGCGGGCTGATCGATGCGGTGTTCCGCGGGCTGCACACGCTCAAAGGGTCGGGCGCGATGTTCGGCTTCGACGCGCTGGCCACGTTCACCCACCATTGCGAAACCGCATTCGATCGGGTTCGCAAGGGCTTGTTTCCCGCCACGGCCGAACTGGTCCACGTGATCCTGTCGGCCATGGACCACATGCGCGCGCTGGTCGATGGCGATGGCGCGGGGCTCGAGGCGACAGGCGATGCGATCCTGGCGCGGCTGCATGCCGCCTTGCCCGAAAGCGGCGCAATGCCTGCCACGGCAGCGGGCGAAACAGCCCCGCCAACACCAGCGGCAGCCACAT
>NZ_KE148520.1:39096-47194 GCF_000410615.1 Novosphingobium sp. B-7
GCCACATCGACGACTGGTGGATGGCATCTGCGTTTTCTCCTGCCCGCCTCGGCCATGGCCAACGGCACCAATCCGCTGAGCCTGCTCGACGAACTGCGAGCATTGGGCGAATGCCGGGTGGTGGCGCTGTGCGATGCCTTGCCCGCCCTGCCCGATCTGGTGCCCACCGAATGCCTGATCGGCTGGGACGTGACACTGCTGGGCGAGATCAGCCGTGACGCGATCGAGGACGTGTTCATCTTCGTGATGGACGACATGGATATGGAGCTGACGCCGCTGGCCGCAACGCCGGCGGAGACGGACGCGGCCACGCCCGCAGCCGCTCCGGGCGCCGTTGCTGCCGCTGCCACGGGAACGCCAGCGAGCGTCGCTGTCCAGGTGCCGGCCCAGGCCGATGCCGCCGCCCGCCAGGCGCCGCGCGCCGGGGAAAGTGTGCGCGTCCCGGCCGAACGGCTCGACGTGCTGATGGACCGCGTGGGCGAGCTGGTGATCGTGCAAAGCCGCCTGTCGCAATTGGCCAACAGCGGGCTGATCGGTGCGTCGGGCGAAGTGGCGCTGCGCTCCATCTCGGAAGAGATCGAGCGCCTGGTCAGCGAAATGCGCGACACCATGATGGTCTTGCGCATGGTGCCAGTGGCCAACCTATTCGGCCGCTTCCGCCGCCTGATCCACGATCTGGCGCGCGACACCGGCAAGGCGATCGAGCTGTTGACCGACGGCGAATCCACCGAGGTGGACAAGACTGTGACCGAGCAATTGGCTGATCCGATCGTCCACCTCATCCGCAATGCCTGCGATCATGGCTTGGAAACGCCCGAAGAGCGCCTGGCCGCCGGAAAGCCGGCGACTGGCCGCGTCATGCTGACCGCCGCCCATGCCGGCGGTGAGGTGCTGATCACCATCACCGACGATGGCCGGGGCATCAACCGCGAGCGGGTGCGCGCCAAGGCGGAGGCGAACGGCCTGATCCAGCCGGGCCAGAGCGTGACCGATCACGAATTGTTGCAGATGATCTTCCACCCCGGCTTTTCCACCGCCGCCCAGGTCACCAACCTGTCTGGGCGCGGTGTGGGGATGGACGTGGTCAAGCGGACGATCGAGGGGCTGCGCGGCACAATCGATATCGCCAGCCAGGAAGGCCAGGGCTCCACCTTTACCCTGCGCATCCCGCTGACGCTGGCGATCATCGAGGGGCTGCTCGTGCGCGTGGCCAGTGGCTGCTATGTCATTCCATTGGCGGCGGTCGAGGAATGCATCGAGCTGTCTGCCGAGGAAGACCTGCGCACGCGCGGCCGCAGCATGATCCGCCTGCGTGATGCGCTAGTGCCGTTCCTGCGCTTGCATGACCTGTTCGAGACCGGCGCCCAGCCCGATCAGCACCAGAAGATCGTGGTCATTTCCGCCGCAGGGGAACGTGTGGGCCTGGTGGTCGACCAGATCATTGGCAGTCACCAGACGGTGATCAAGTCGATGTCTGGCGTGCACCGCGCGGTCAACAGCTTTTCAGGCGCCACGATCCTGGGAGACGGCAGCGTCGCTCTCATTCTCGACATCATGCAACTCGTGGCCACTGGCCAGCAACGGGAGGCACGGCTGCGCGCCGTGGGCTGACACCATGACCGACACCCAAAAGACCCGCTGGGACGAACACGGCAACCTGGAAGTGCTGACGTTCGACGTTGGCAGCGAATGCCTGGCGATCGAGGCGACCGACATTCGCGAAATCGTTGACCTTTTGCCCGAAACGCGCGTGCCCGGCGCCGCGCCGCTGGTCGCCAGCATCGTCAACTATCGTGGCAAGATCATTCCGATTGCCGATCTGCGCGTGGCCTTTGGCATGGCGATCACCCCGCCCACGCCCGATAGCCGCATCGTGGTGATCGAAACCCAGATCGATGGCGAGATGACGCACATCGGCCTGCGCACCGACAAGGTTCATGAGGTGGCGATGCTGTCGCGCAGCGACAGTTCCGATCCGCCGCAGGTTGGCCTGCGCTGGCGCCGCGAATTCGTGCGCGAATTCGTGCGCCAGGCCGATGGGGTGATCGTGCTGCCGGCCCTTTCGGCCATTTTCGAAGCGGCACCACGCCAGCTCGGCGGGGGTAGCCTGGCGGCTTGATGGCCCCTGGCGATGTCTTTGCCAACGATCGCAACCCGATGACCAAGCCTGATGCGGCCCCCCTTTCTGGCCGCCAGCGACGCGCCAGAAACAAGGATTTTCCCACCATGCGTGCCACGATCAAGTTGAAACTGGGAGCTACCTTCGTCGCCCTCATCATCCTGATGATGGCCATCGCCGGCCTGTCCATCAATGCGCTGGGTTCGCTCAACACCAGCATCGCCGACCTCATTTCCGGCCCGGCAGCCCGCCTGTCACTGGCCCAGCAAACCGCCATGACGATGAGCCAGCTGGTCCGTTTCGAAAAGAACATGGCGTTGACCAGCGACATGGATCTGACGCGCGAGTGGAACACGCAGTCGGACAACACGGTGCGCAAGGTCAGCGAAATGCTCGATCAGGGCCGCCAAACCGCCACCGACCAAACGCGGCCGATGTGGAACCGCGCCGATGAACAATGGGCTACGCTAAAGGACGCGAATGCCCGCATGCGTGCGCTGGCCATGCGCAACCAGAACGATGCCGCCGGTCAGATCTCGATCACCGATGGCCGCCGTGCGGCAGTGGAGCTGGAAAAGACGCTCAACCAGATCGTCGATGACCAGGGCAAGGAGATGAAGGCCGCCGGCACGGAAACCGCCAATCTCTACGGTTCGGTGCGCAGCACGCTGATCGTCACCACGCTGCTCGCACTGATCGTGGCGGTGGCCGGTGCCGTGTGGATCGGCCGGATGGTGGCGCGCGGCCTGCGCCAGATCAACACCGCAGTGGGCACCGTAGCCGAGGGCGATCTCGACAACATGATCGACATGAAGGGCGATGACGAGATCGCCGATGTCGTCCGCTCGCTCAACACCATGATCGGCAATCTGCGCAAGACCGCCCTGTTTGCCGACAATATCGCCCTGGGTGACCTGTCCAACGACGTGGAACTGCTGTCTGACCGCGATCGGCTGGGCAAGGCACTGATGGCGATGATTGCCAACATGCGGGCGGCCGCCACAGTGGCCAACAGCCTGGCCGATGGTGATCTGACGGTAAACCACGCTGCCCTATCCGACCGCGACCAGTTGGGCCTGGCCCTGGTGGCAATGATTGACCGCCTGCGCAACGTGGTCAGCGAAGCGACCGGTGCATCGGAAAACGTCTCGTCCGGCAGCCAGGAACTCGCCGCCAGTTCGGAACAGCTCTCGCAGGGCGCGACCGAACAGGCTGCGGCGGCGGAACAGGCTTCGGCTTCGATGGAGCAGATGGCCGCCAACATCAAGCAGAACGCCGACAACGCGGCCCAGACCGAAAAGATCGCGCGTCAATCGGCCAAGGATGCCGAGCAATCAGGCGTGGTGGTCAACCGCGCGGTCGATGCCATGCGCACGATCGCCGAAAAGATCGGCATCGTTCAGGAAATCGCCCGGCAGACCGATCTGCTCGCACTCAATGCCGCCGTCGAAGCGGCCCGCGCCGGCGAGCATGGCAAGGGCTTTGCCGTGGTAGCGAGCGAAGTGCGCAAGCTGGCCGAACGCAGCCAGAGCGCGGCCTCGGAAATCGTCGCCGTATCGTCCGACACGGTAAAGGCTGCGGCCGAGGCCGGCGACATGCTGAGCAAGCTGGTGCCCGACATCCGCCGCACGGCCGAACTGATCAGCGAGATCAGCGCAGCCTGCCGCGAACAGGATATCGGCGCCACCCAGATCAACGAAGCGATCCAGCAGCTTGACCAGGTGACCCAGCAGAATGCCGGTGCCTCGGAAGAGATTTCGGCCACGTCGGAAGAACTCGCCGCCCAGGCCGAAGAGCTGCAGGCGAGCATCTCGTACTTCCGCGTCGATCCCAATGCACGCACCGCATCGCGCAGCGCCGCGCCCGCAGGCCGGGCCAAGGCGATCGCCACAAAATCTGGCAAGGCTGCAGCCAAGCCTGCCCGCAAGGCGGCGCGCCCCGGCTCGATCGGTGATCAGCAGGCGCGGCTCAAGGGCTTTGCCATCGATCTCTCGGCTGGAACGGCCGATGCCGACGATGCCGATTTCGGCCAGGCCGCCGCATGACCTCCCCCCGTTCCTTGGCCGAAGCGCCCGCCCGCGAAGATCTTCAGGTCGTGACGTTCGGCCTGGGGCGGGAAGTCTTCGCCGTGCCGGTGGTGCTGGTACGCGAAATCTTGGATTATCAGGCGCCCAGCCATGTGCCGGGCGGCCCGGCGCATTTCCTGGGTCTTACCGACGTGCGCGGCCAGGGCGTGCCCACAATAGACTTTCGCCGCCGCCTGGGGCTGCCATCAGTAGAACCGACGCTGACCACGCGCATCATCATTCTGGATGTGCCGCTGCCCGATCGCACCCTGGCGCTGGGCGTGGTGATCGATCGTGTGCTGGCAGTGGTGACGGTGCCGGTCGATCGTATCGAAGCGGCGCCCGACATTGGCACCGCGTGGAACGCGGGCTTCGTCCAGGGCGTGGTGCGCGAGGCGGATGGGTTCATCGTGATCCTTGACCTGCCGCGCATCTTTGCTGGCGACGATCCGGTGCACGCCGCAGGCACCGCTACCGTCGAAAACGCTGCAGGCGGGAGGCTGGCCATGTCCACCGCTGCCTGATCCGCCCCACTCGCCCATCAATTCTGCCCCACCGCACGAAGGGGAATCCCCATGCGTCCCACCATCAAATTGAAGCTGGCGGCCACGTTTGCCGTCCTCATCATCGTCATGGCCGGCGTGATCGGGCTTTCGATCAGCCGCCTCAGCACCCTCAATTCCGCTATTTCCGATGTGATCGCCGGCCCGGTCGTGCGCCTCAACACCGCGCAGGAACTGGTGATCGAGGTCAACCGCCTGTTGCGCCGTGAAAAGAACATGGCGCTGACCAGCGATCTTGATCTGACCGCCAAGTTCAACACCGAATCCGATGCCAACGTGACCAAGATCGAGGACATCCTCGTCAGGGGCAGCCAGCAGGCAAGCGAAGAAGGCAAGCCCTATTGGGCCAAGCTCGCGCAGCAGTGGCAAGTGCTCAAGGAAGCCAACCGCCGCATGCGCGCCGCCGCGATGGAAAACCGCAACGAAGAGGCTGGCAGGATCTCGATCACGGATTCCCGTTCGGCCGCGACCACCATGGAAGGCACGCTGGAACAGCTGGTGGAAATCCAGCAAACGCAGATGAAAAAGGCCGATAACGATACTAACGAGCTTTACGCAACAGCGCGCTCCCTACTGCTGGTTTCTGGCGCTGTAGCATTGATCATCGCCTTGCTGGGCGCCTATTGGATCGGGCGCGTGGTGTCGCGCGGGCTGGCCAAGATCACCGGCGTGGTCGATGCCGTGGCAGTGGGCGATCTTGACGTCAGCATCACGGCCGACAGCGACGACGAGATTGCCGACCTGATCGCGCTGGTCAACCAGATGACCGCCAATCTGCGCAAGACCGCTGACCTTGCCGACACGATCGCCAATGGCGATCTGACGGTGAACCATGTCGCGCTGTCCGAGCGCGACAAGTTGGGCCTGGCACTGATCGCCATGGTCGACCGTCTGCGCGATGTGGTGTCCGATGCCAGCGCCGCGTCGGAAAACGTCTCTGCCGGCAGCCAGCAGCTTGCCGCCAGCTCGGAGCAGGTCTCGCAAGGGGCGACCGAACAGGCCGCCGCCGCCGAGCAGGCCTCTGCCTCGATGGAAGAGATGGCTGCCAACATCAAGCAGAACGCCGACAACGCCGCCCAGACCGAAAAGATCGCGCGCCAATCGTCCAAGGACGCCGAACAATCGGGCGTGGTCGTCAACCGCGCGGTCGATGCCATGCGCACGATCGCGGAAAAGATCGGCATCGTCCAGGAAATCGCCCGGCGAACCGACCTCTTGGCGTTGAATGCCCCGGTCGAGGCCGCACGGGCCGGCGAGCATGGCAAGGGCTTTGCCGTGGTGGCCAGCGAAGTGCGCAAGCTGGCTGAACGCAGCCAGACGGCGGCTTCGGAAATCGGTGCCGTCTCGTCCGACACGGTCAAGGCCGCGACGGAGGCGGGTGAAATGCTCACGCGCCTGGTGCCCGATATCCGCCGCACCGCCGAGCTGATCAGTGAGATCAGCGCCGCCTGCCGCGAACAGGATATCGGCGCCGCGCAGATCAACGAGGCGATCCAGCAGCTTGACCAGGTGACCCAGCAGAACGCCGGAGCCTCGGAAGAGATTTCCGCTACCTCGGAAGAGCTCGCCGCCCAGGCCGAAGAGCTGCAAGCCAGCATCTCGTACTTCCGCGTCGATGCCCATGCCCGCGCCGGGGGCCAGGGCACTGCCCCTGCCGCCCGACCCAAGCCGGTCGCGGCCAAGCCGGCCAAGGCTGCCAAATCGGCGACAAAGGCGGGCAAGCCCGCCCGCAAGGCCGCACGTCCTGGCTCGATCGGCGATCAGCAGGCTCGCCTCAAGGGTTTTGCCATCGACATGTCAGCCGGCGCAGCGGACGACGATGACGCCGATTTCGGTCAGGCCGCCGCATGACCGCCCCCCGCCCCTTGGCCAATGCGCCCACCCGCGATGATCTTCAGGTCGTGACGTTCGGCCTGGGGCGGGAAGTGTTCGCCGTGCCGGTCGTGCTCGTGCGCGAAATCCTGGACTACCAGGTGCCCAGCCACGTGCCCGGCGGACCGGCGCATTTCCTGGGCCTGACCGACGTGCGCGGCCAGGGCGTGCCCACGGTAGACTTTCGCCGCCGCCTGGGCCTGCCGGCGGTCGAGCCGACACTGGCCACGCGCATCATCATTCTCGACGTGCCGCTGCCAGATCGCACCCTGCCGCTGGGCGTGGTGATCGACCGTGTCCTGGCGGTGAGCACCCTGTCTGGCGCGCGTATCGAGCCGGCGCCCGATATCGGCACGGCCTGGCGCGGTGAATTTGTCGATGGCGTGGTGCGCGAGGCCGAAGGGTTCGTGGTGATCCTGGATGTAGCGCGCATCTTTGGCAGCGAAGACACCGTGCTGCTGCCGGCGGAGGTTTGAACCTGTGGCCACACCTGCCCCTGCCCAAATCCCGCAAAACGCCGCGATCGTGGGCGACGGCATCACGCCGCGCACGTTCAAGCATTTGTCCGCCTTCATCTATGATCAGTGCGGCATCCGCATGCCGGCCGCCAAGCAGACCATGGTGGAAGGCCGGCTGCGCCGCCGCGCCCGTACGCTCCACTTCGAAAAGCTGGAAGAATATTGCCGCTTCGTCTTGGGTGAAGGCGCCGGCAGCGACGAGGTGGTGCATCTGATCAATGCCGTCACCACCAACAAGACCGATTTCTTTCGCGAACCGCGCCATTTCGAACGCCTGGCGCAGAACATCCTGCCCGGTTTTGCGGCCAAGCGCCGCCAACTGGTGCGCGCCTGGAGTGCGGCCTGCTCCACCGGAGCCGAACCTTACACCCTGGCCATGGTCATGGACGATTTTGCGCAAGCCAACGGCGGGCCCGATTACGCGATCCTCGCCACTGATCTTGATACCAACGTGCTCGCCACCGCCCAGAAGGGCATCTATCCGCGCGAGATGATGGAGCCGGTGCCGGCCCTGCTGCGCCAACGCTATGTCGGGATGGGCCAGGGGGCCAGAGCGAACGAGGCACGCATCCACCCTGGGCTGCGCGCCAAGGTGGGCTTTGCCCAGCTCAACCTGATGGAGCCGACCTATGCCATCGGCCATCAGGTTGACCTGATCTTTTGCCGCAACGTGCTGATCTATTTCGACAAGCCGACCCAGAAAAAGGTGGTGTCGCGCCTGGTCGAATGCCTGGCGCCGGGCGGATACCTGTTCGTGGGCCATTCGGAATCGATCGCCGGCTTCGATCTGCCGCTCGATTCTGTCGGCAACACCATATTCCAGAGGAGATAGACCGATGCCGGCCCCCAAGATCCGCGTCCTGGTCATCGACGACAGCGCCAGCGTGCGCCAGACCATGAAAGCCATCCTGGAAGAAGATCCCGAACTGGAAGTGGTGGCGACGGCAGCCGATCCCTTTG
>NZ_KE148520.1:47259-58827 GCF_000410615.1 Novosphingobium sp. B-7
CGCATGGATGGCATCACGTTCCTGCGCAAGCTGATGCAGCAATGCCCCGTGCCGGTGGTGATGTGCTCGTCGCTGACCGAGGAAGGCTCGGATACGCTGCTCGAAGCCATGCATGCGGGCGCAGTCGACGTGATCCTGAAACCGCGCGTGGGCGTGGCCGATCACCTTTCCGAAAGCCGGCTGATGATCCGCGACACGGTCAAGGCAGCCGCGCGGGCCAAGGTGCGTGGCGGCCGCCGCTCTGCCGCAGCCAGCGCGCCGCCCTCGCTCCATCCCCAGCCCAAGCTGACCGCCGATGCCGTGTTGCCGCCTCCCCCGGCACGCGCCGCGGGCAGCAAGGCGATGAGCCGCACCACCGAAATGGTGGTGTGCATCGGCGCCTCCACCGGCGGCACCGAAGCCTTGCGCGAAGTGCTGGAAGCGCTGCCCGCCAATTCGCCCGGCATCGTCATCGTCCAGCACATGCCCGAACATTTCACCCGCGCCTTTGCCCGCCGGCTCGATGGCCTGTGCGAGGTATCGGTGAAGGAGGCCGAAGACGGCGACACCGTGATGCGCGGCCACGTGCTGATCGCGCCTGGCGGCAAGCATACGCTGCTCGAACGCCAGGGCGCGCGCTACCTTGTCTCGGTGCGCGACGGGCCACTGGTCAGCCGGCATCGTCCCTCGGTCGATGTGCTGTTCCGCTCCGCCGCGCGCTGCGCCGGATCGAACGCAGTGGGGATCATCATGACCGGCATGGGTGACGATGGCGCGCGGGGGCTGCTGGAAATGAAGGAGGCCGGCGCGCGCACTGTCGCCCAGGACGAAGCCACCTCCATCGTGTTCGGCATGCCCAAGGAAGCGATCGCGCGCGGCGCCGCCGATCGCATCGTGCCGCTTGGCGCGATCGCCCAGGAACTGTTGCAGGCTACGGCGCGATAAGGAGAGCCGCGATGCAACCCGAACCGCTGATGCCGCCCATGGCAGATACCCCGCCGCCGCCGGCCGATGCCGCGCTCACCGCGCCATTGCGCCTGCGCCTGGCGGATATCCTGCATGGTCTCGACGATCATTTCACCCGCATCGGCACCACGCTGGAGCGGACGGTAGAGGCTATTTCGGCTGTGGTTGGCACCCTCGGCCAGATCAGCGCCGCCCTGGGCGATGGCGATGGTTCGGGCGCGGTGGGAAACCTCACCCGCGCGGCCAAGCGGCTTTACAGCGTGGCCGATCAGGCCGCCCGTCGGGCCGACCAGGTGGGCCACATCCGCGCCGTATCGGCCCGCCTCACGGCACAAATCCATGATCTGCAACGCACGCTCGATGCGCTCAAGATCTATGGCATGAACGTCAAGATTGCTGCGGGTGGCGCGCGCGACTTTGTCGATTTCGCCGATCTCATGGCGCAGAAACTGGACATGGGCAAAGCCGACGCCGCCGGCTTCGACGGGCGTCTGGCCGAGCTGGAAGCCGGCCTTGCCAGCATGCTGCGATCGGATTCGCGGCTGGTCAACGAATGCGCGCGCGTGGTGCCACAGGTGCCAGACCGCCTGATCCGCGATGCCGGCGCGCTGGCCAGTCACCAGGATGGCCTGGCCGCGATGGCGCGCACAACCGGAGAGATCGCCGCGACGATCCAGGCCAAGGTCGCGACCGTGCTGGGCGCCATCCAGATCGGCGATATTGCCCGCCAGCGGTTGGAACATGTGTTGGCCGGATGCGAGATGCTCGACGCGCACCTGGGCGGGCGCCCGCCCGGCTCCCCCGCCGAAGAGGCGGCCTGCCACCATGTGCTGGCCCTGCTGCACGCCCAGCTTGAAGAAACCGCCATCGATTTCCGCCGCGAAACGCTGGTGCTTGTGGGATCGATGCACGATCTTGAGCCTGAGGCCAACCGCCTGCTGGCGTTGCAGGCCCCCGCCGCGCCGGCCGATCACGATCCCGCGCAGCAGCATGCCGGCGAAGCGGCGTTCCTGCGCGAGCTGGAAAGCGGGATTGCCGAAGCCACCGCCATGATCGCGCAACTGCAAGAGGCAGATGCCCAGGCCGAACAGACGCTGGGCCTGATCATCGCCACCGTGGCTGACCTCATAGCCCGTGCCGCCGCAATCCGTCACTTGCGGGTCGACGTGCAACTGATGGCGATCAATATCGGCCTGTCCTGCCGGCGGGTTGAAGCGATCGGCCGGCCCATGACCGTCATCGCCAACGAAATTCGCAGCCACGCCGAAACGCTGGACGGTGCGGTCACGCATATCAACGCCGCCGCCAGCGATCTCGACGGATGCTCGGCCGCGATGCGCGGCACAGACCGTTCCGGCGAGGTCGGCACTGGCGACGAACTCGCGCTCTCGCTGGCGATGATCCGCCA
Source organism: Novosphingobium sp. B-7 (assembly GCF_000410615.1). Lineage (NCBI taxonomy): Bacteria > Pseudomonadati > Pseudomonadota > Alphaproteobacteria > Sphingomonadales > Sphingomonadaceae > Novosphingobium > Novosphingobium sp. B-7. The sequence continues at coordinate 49,613 of NZ_KE148520.1, forward strand.
AGGCGCGCAGCGCACGGAACAGGCCATCGCCGTGGCCAGCCAGCAGAGCGACACCATCGCCACCATGCTGCGCAAGACGCGGGACGAACTGGAAGTGAGCCTCGACCTGGCCAAGACGATCGAGGCGATCGCGGTGCGCACCGCCGACCTTGCCGGCAGTGGCAACAGCGATGATCCCGCCGCCCATGCTGCGATCGCCGCGCTGATGAACGCGCTGGGACAGATCTATACCATGGCGAGTGAACGCGTGGTGCACGATCGCTTTCTCCTGCACGGGATGGTGCCGCTCGCCAACAGCCAGCCCACGTCCGGCTTTGGTCCCGGTGACGCCCAAGACGATGACGACGACGCCTTGTTCGACGACGCACTGTTCTGATCTGCGGCGGCGGCGAATGCGACGCAGGCAGCACCCGTGCTGGACCTGCGCGCCTGCCTGCCTATAGTCTGCGGCATATGAACCAAGTCGCGATCCCGCCAATGCTTGCCACACCCGGTGGTCCCTCCCGTGGCAGACCGCGGCAGTTCGATCCCGATGCAGCCTTGCTCGCCGCTCTGCACGTGTTCTGGACACGCGGCTATGACGGCGCTTCGTTGTCTGACCTGACGGAGGCGATGGGGATTACCCGGCCCAGCCTCTATGCCTGCTTTGGCAACAAGGAATCCTTGTTTCGCAAGGCCTTGGACCTTTACGAGCGGGACAAGCTGGCGTTCATGACCCAAGCGCTTTTGGCGCCAACCGCGCGCGGTGTGGCGGCGGCCATGCTACGCGATGCCCTGGCAATGTTGACCACCAGCGAGGGCGGACGGGCGTGCTTTGGCGTGATGCACGCAGTCGCTTCCTCCACCTATGACGAATCGATGCGCCAAGAAGTGATTACCCGCCGCGCTGCCTATGAGCAGGCGCTGCTTGCACGGTTCGAGCGGGCCGAGGCGGAGGGCGATTTTCCCGGATACACCGCGCAGGCGCTATGCGCCTATTGCCTGTGCCTGTTGAGCGGAATGAGCGTCCAAGCCGGTTCAGGTGCTGATTTTGCGCGCCTTCATACGATCGTCGAAACCGCCTTGGCACTCTGGCCGGGGCGTTGAGCAACGCCCGCCGTTTGCGATACCGAGCGGTATATAAACTTGTTGACGCGGCATCTGCGGGTTTCTATACCAATTGGTATTGAAAGTCGCGGGGCCAGCCGGCTTCTCCCCCCATTGGCCGGCATCCCCCCATCCCCATGGTCCCTCGCGGGCTTTCTTTATTCGACGCGTCCCCCGCGCGTCGGCAAAGGGCGGCCGGGCAATAGGCTTTTTCGTAAAGCAGCCCGGCCGGGCCTGGCCCCGGTTTCGTCGATGCGCGTGCGTGCCCGCTATTGCGCGTTGACGAAACCGGTTCCCTGCAAGCTAATTTGCACAGCAACACCGATTGCAGCTGTCGTTTTCTCCTAACTCATGTCAGTTTGTTGCAATTACTCGGCGTAGATCACCGTACCCCGTATCGCTACGGTATTGGTTGCCGAGCCTGCAATCTAAGGCTGATTTCGGTTATAACTGAACAGGTTCGGTCTGCCGAACCGGGATGGGCGAGATCAACGTGGCGCAACGCACCGTTCACATCGTGGATAGCGATGCCCTGCATCGTCGGGATCTGGCACAATTGATACGTCAGCAAGGGCTGGACTGTCATCCTTTTGCCGCGTCTGCCGATCTGGCAGACGCGCTGGGCTATCTTCCCGCCGGCTGCGTCCTGCTGGCCTGGCGCACGCCTGAGCCCCCTGCCCAAGCCACGCCCATCGCCGGCGAAGAGGAAGGCCCTGGCCCGATGGTGCGCGCGGTCCTTTCGCAACGGCCAGAGATGGCCGTGATCGTCATGGCCGTTTCCCCTACGATCCCGCAGGTGGTCCAGGCCCTGCGCGCCGGCGCCGTGGATTTCCTGGAAATGCCGGTTCAGGCCGATGCCTTGCGCCCGGTCCTCGAACACGGCTTTTCGATCCTGCCCGCTCGCGTCGCCCAGCAGCAGCGCGTGGGCCAGGCTACGGCCTTGACCACACAACTGACCCCGCGCGAGCAGGAAGTGCTGCGGGGCGTGGTTGCCGGGCTGACCAACCGCGCCATTGCCGAACGGCTAAGGATCGGGGTACGCACAGTGGAAATGCACCGGGGCAACATCATGCAAAAGCTGCAAATGGACAATCTGGCTGCCCTGATCCGTTTCGCCGTGTTCACCGGCGTTCTGGATCAAGGGCTTGATGCAGCCTGAGGGTGGGGCCACCGTGCAGCATTGGCTCTATGCCAGCAATTGCGCCGTTGCGCCCGCCTGGGCCGGTCCTACCGTAGAGGCCCTGGTTGCCCACGCGGCGCTGCGCAATGCCGAATGCGGCCTCAGCGGCGCCCTGCTGTTTACCGGGCAGCATTTCATCCAGGCACTGGAAGGCCCCGCCACCGCACTGGCGCAGATGCGAAGCACGATCTGTGATGATGTGCGCCACACCCACATCATGACGCTGGCCGAAGGCACGCTGCCCTATCGCCGTTTCGATGGCTGGGCACTCGCCTATGCCGGGGCATCAGTCTATCTGGCCGGCCAGGTTCGCACGGCCATGGCCGATGGTGCACCCGCGCTACTAAGCCTGTTGCAGGCGTTTGCCAGGCCCCTGCCCGGCGCGAACCCCGGCTGCGGCCAGCATCGTGCGACGTGATCAACATTTGTTAACCCCGCAATCGCAATCTGCACGTAATCATTGAGCCCGCCTGCGCCGCAGGCGGTGCCATGTGGAGAGAGCGCCGGTGCCCCGAACGACGTTTCCGGCCGGTGCCGGCGCGGATGCCGCTGCCGGCGGGCCAGCACTGGCCGACCGCATCTATGCCGAACTCGTGCGCGGGCTCTATGCCACGCCATTGCAAGCGATCTACATGGCGGTGATCTTTGCCGCCTATCTCGCCCTGATGATCCACGACACAGGGGATCGCGTGATCATGGTACTGGGTTGCCTGGCGGCTTGTGCCTGGACCACGCGGATCATCCTGGCGGTGCGCTTGCGTCACCGCGCCCTGACCGCCCTGCTCGACCGGCCCGCCGCGCGCCGGCTGGAACTGCTGTTCGCTATCCCCTATGGCAGCTTTGCCGGGTTGCTCGGCCTGATCGGGGCGCGGGTGATCCACCTGGATCGTGGCGATGCGCGGGCCCTGACGATCTGCGTGCTTGTCGGGTTTTGTGCAGGCGTGGCGACCGGCGTTGGCGCCCGGCCGCGTCTTGCCTCGCTGTTCATGGCCCTGGCGATGACACCAACCCTGCTGCTCGCGCTGGCCGAGGCCCGCCCTTTGACGATCGGGCTGGCGTTTATCGCCACGGCTTTCGTGATCGGCGGCCGACAGTCGCTGCGCATGCGCCATGACATGGTCAAGGCTGAGATCGGCCATCGGCTGGTCTCGCTCTCGCTGGCCCGGCGCGACAACCTGACCGCCCTGCCCAATCGCCTCGCCCTGCGCGAGCATTTCGAGGCCAATGCTGCCGTCATGTCTCCCCACGGCCTCGTCGCCGTACATTATCTCGATCTCGATGGCTTCAAGCCAGTCAACGATGCCTATGGCCACGGCACTGGCGATCGCCTGCTGGAACAAGTGGCCAATCGCCTGCGCGGCGCGATCCGCAATGGCGATATCGTTGCGCGCCTGGGCGGCGATGAATTTGCCGTCGTGCAATTTGGCCTGTCACGCAGCGAAGAGGCCGGTCTTCTCGCGCAGCGCCTGCGCACCACGATCGCCGAGCCGTTCGAGGTGGATGACCATGTCATCCTGATCTCCACCTGTGTGGGCAGCGTGGTGAGCGACAATCGCGCCGATCAGCTCGATGCGCTGCTGCAGGAGGCGGACGCGCGCCTGTACCAGGCCAAGCGCGAGCGCGGCGCCAATCGCCGCCGCGTCGCCTGAGGCTGCGTCAGATCTCGCTCAATTCGGCGACCAGGTCATAGGCATCGCCACGATAATAGCTGTGGGTGATTTCGATCACCCGGCCATCGGGCAGAAACGCCCGGCGTTCGATGAACAGGCACGGATCGCCGGCAGCGATGCCCAGTAGATCGGCCATCTCCGCCGGAAAGCCGATCGCGCGCACGCGCTGCAGCGCCCGCACCGGCCTGTGCCCAGCCTGTTGCAAGGCCGTGTAGAGCGAGTTCTCGACCGTCGCGACCGAAGGCAGGCCCCAACCCGGCACGGTGGCGCCTTCAAGCGCCATGGTCACGCCATCGGCGTAACGGATGCGCTGGAAGCGATAGACTTTCGAGCCCGGCGACAGGCCCAGCGATAGCGATTCCTCGGGCGTAACGAGGCCTTCGGAACGATCGATCCACTTGTTGCCGGGCTTGCGCCCGCGCGCCATCATGTCTTCCGAAAACGATGACAGCGCCGAAAAGCTCTTTTCCACGCGGCCGCTGCTGGCTTTCTGAAGGTTTTCCGAGACAAAGGTGCCCGCGCCCTGGCGCCTTTCCAGCAAGCCTTCTTCCACCAGGCCATCGATCGCCTTGCGGATCGTGACGCGCGACAGCCCGTATTCCTCGCAAAGGTCGCGCTCGCTGGGCAGAGCGGCGCCGGCGGCAAGGCGACGGCTGTCTACCGCGTGACGAATAAGCTTTTGCAGCCGCATGTAGCGTGGGCCGGCTTCGTTTTCCCGAAGCGCACCAATCTGATCAACGAAGGCCATGGCTCTCCTTTACGCCCAAGCACTACGCCGCCCGGGAACCGAGAACAACAGGGATTTTATCTGTATGGCAATGGTTATGGATTGAACTCACACCCAATCAAGGCGCTGGGCAAGAATCGGGACGTTGTTCGAATGCATGCCGTGGCGCGATTCTGCCGTTGGACCAGCGTGATGGCCGCATTTTTCGGTCCGATATGGAAAATTCATGTGTTTGCGTGGCTGACCCCGGATGTGTCGCTGAGCCTGCGCTTGCCTCATACCGCATATGCGCAATCGCGCCGTCATGAAGGCGATGCGCAGAACCGTTACAGTTGTTATCGCGTGCCCCAATCCGCTGATTGAGCGGAGCCTGACGATGGGGCCTGCAGCGCAGCCGACGTAGGCGCAAGCCAACCCTGTTTACGGCAATTTCCGTTGTCGCGTCGGGATATTCGGCAATATCGCTGGCTATCGCCAGGCCTGTGCAACCTTACGCAAGCGCCCGGACATGCAGACGCCGAAAGATCGTTAACGTCAGCGCATGGATTGCTGCCGGAAAACCGGCCTCCTGCGTGCTGCAACGCGTCATGATCTGGCTATGGCCCCAGACAATGACGGTGCCAACGTGCCGTAGCGGTGGAAAACGCGCCGGCGAATGAACGCAAACCCATGGTTCTTCGTCTCTCCGCCGATTTACAGCGCGCAAATCAGGCGTTAGGCCCCACGCAGCATTTTGGAGAAACGCTACCATGAACACTACTGAACTTGTCGATGCCGTTGCCGCCAGCCAGGGCATTGCCAAGGCCGAGGTCCGCAAGACGGTCGACGCCGTTTTCGCCGCCATCGCCGAAGCCGCTGCCAAGGGTGAGGAAATCTCGCTGAACGCGTTCGGCAAGTTCAAGGTCAAGGACGTGCCGGCCCGCGAAGGCCGCAATCCCTCGACCGGCGAACCGATCCAGATCGCGGCTTCGCGCAAGCTCAGCTTCGCGCCGGCCAAGGCTCTCAAGGACAAGCTGAACGGCTAATCGCCGCTGCTGGCTTTTTCCCCTCGGAAAGGCGTTTCGTGGATTTCGACGACCAGATGCGCCGCTACTTCGGCGCTGCCGATCCTGCATCGGTAGCGCCAGCGGCACTGGCCGCGGGCATGGAACGCCTTTCCGTGGATTTTGGCCTGGAGCATGATCCCGGCCGGCGCTTTGCGATGTGGGCGTTGATGCACATCCTGGGCAATGCGCCCGATCTCGACGTGGCCTTTCCCGATCCTGCCGAGCGGGACGCTGCGCGCAACTTCATGGATATGCTGGACCAGCTCCAGGCGCAGGCCCCCACCGACCCCGCTTGAGCGCCCATCGCGCCGCGCAGGCTTTCCCAGCGACGCCGATCAGCTTCACGTGATCGTGACGATCTCCACCGCTTCGGCCTTGCCACCAAAATCCACATATTCGCCCGCTTCGGCGCCCATGATCGCGCGCGCCAGCGGCGCGGAAAACGCCAGCAGGCCTGCCGCTGGGTCGGCCTCGTCGTCGCCGACGAGCGTGACCGTCCGCTCCCGACCGTTGTGCACCAGCGTGACCGTGGAACCGAACTCCACCACGTCACCGGCCGGCGCAGGCATTACCTGGGCGGTGGCCAGGCGCGTACTCCAATAGCGCAGATCGCGGCGCGCGGCCTTGAGCGCCTCCTCATCCTGCAGCGTGGCGATCAATGCCTCCACCTCTGCCACTCTGGCGCTCAATTGCGCCAGGCCACGCGCCGTTACCAGATTGGGCCCAGCCGGGATCGGCCGCTCGAACTTGGGTTCGAGATGCTCGTCATCACTTTCGCGGCGGAACGCAACGCTCATGCCTGGTCCTTGGTCAGCAGGGGTGGGTCCCCCCTCTTGCCCGCTTTGCGCGACAGAGCAAGAGCAGCCACCGCCCCACGAGCGCAGACCATAAAAAGCCGGCGGGCAAAAGCGCAAGCCTTGCCCGCCGGCAGCAGGGTGAAATAGAGTTGCGAGCGTCACAATGCCCTGCGCGCACCGAAAAGGCCAGAGGGGCCAGCAAGCCATTTCTCTGCGTGAAATGCTTGGCGGCATGGCCATGCTGTTTCACAAGGATTGCCAGCCATGTCACTCGCCTATGTTCTCGATGCCCCGGCCCATGCCATTGCCCAGGCGCTGGCGGCCGATGCCAACGGCGATGTCTGGACCGGTGGCGCGGTGAACCCGGGCGGCTATGCTCCGGTGGTGGTGCGCGGCCGCGATGGCCGGCGGCGCCTGGTGCCGCGCCAATGGGGCGTGCCACCACCGCCCCGCGGGCAGCATGTGGTGACGACGGTGCGCAATGTGGAAAGCCCGTTCTGGATAGGCACTTTGCGCCATCCCGAGATGCGCTGCCTGGTGCCGGCCACGCATTTTCGCGCAGGCGGCGCACGGCGGTGGTGGCGATCGCCCGATGCGCCGATCATGGCCTTTGCCGGCATCTGGCGCGATTCCGAAGTGCCCAGCTTTGCCATCCTGACCGTTGGTGTCGACGCGCTATCGGGCCCAGCCAATCCCCCCGCCTCCGTCCCCCTGCTGCTGACGGCGCCGCAACAGGCGCGCTGGCTGGCGCAAGGCTGGAAGGAGGTGGACACGCTGGTCCAGGCGCTTCACCCCGATCGGATCATGCCACTGGGCGATTGAGCGGCGGCTGCTTTTTACGAACCGTACCCAAGCCTGCCTTACGCGCCCGCCTATTTTGCACCGAATAACAGTTTTTTTTGGAAACTGATCTTGGCTTTGCGCGTTGGCGACACCATTGGAGTTTTTACGGACCGTCATGTCAAAGCGCTGCGCCACTGGCGCGGTGCGCATTCTATCGAGCGGAAATGAGACAGGAATTCAATCAACACGGCGGGGTGGCGATCATCCGCGCCAAGGATTTTACCCCCACCGAAGTCAGCCGCCCGGTGCCCCGCGTAGGCGTGGTGAGCAATCCGCGCAGCCACCGCAACAACGGCGGCTCACGCCCGACCGAACTGCCCGAGGCCGTCGTGTTCAAGCGCGAACCCTCATCGCGCAACGAACTGGTCAGCATCATCACCCAGTTTGCCAACGAAGGCGTCGAACTCATTGTAATCGATGGCGGCGACGGCACCGTACGTGATGTCTTGAGCGTGGCGCACATGGTGTATCGCGGGGCATTGCCGCGCGTGGCGGTGATCCCCTCGGGCAAGACCAACGCGCTGGCGTTCGATCTGGCCTTGCCCGCGCACTGGAGCCTGGGCGACGCGATCCGAGCGCACATGGAAAACCGCGTCGCCGACCGCGCGCCGGTGCATATTCACTGGAACAACAATGCCCTGCCCGACCAGCTCGGCTTTATCTTTGGCCTGGGCGTGTTCAGCCGCGCAACGTTGCTGGCGCAGCGCGTTCACCGCAAGGGCATGTTCAACGCCATCGCGGTGGCAATGACCGTGCTGATGGCCTTGCTGAAGAGCCTGTTCGGCGGGCCGCGCAACAGCTGGCGCCGTGGCGACATGGCGCGGGTGTCGCGCGATGGCGTGGAGATCTTTGCCGAACGCGTCTATCTCATGCTGGCCTCGACCTTGCGGCAGATGCCGGTGGGCCTGCGCCCGTTCGGTCGCATCCGCGACGGGCTAAAGTTCCTTACCGTCAAGGCCCCGCCCCGTGCCCTGCACCGCAATTTCCTGGCGGTGATCAAGGGACGGGAATCGCCGGCATTGGAAGCAGATGGCTATATCCGCCGCGATGCGGACAAGGTCTATCTCTCGCTCGACCGGGGCTTCATCCTTGATGGCGAGCAGTTTCCCGGCGGCAATCTGATCATCAGCCGGGGCCGGCCGATCCAATTCGTGGTTCCGGCATGAGCCTGAACCAGGCGGTGGCAGCCAGCCTCGCACAACCGGTAAAGCCAGAGATCGTGGCGGCGGCCCGCCAGGTCTGCGCCCGGCTCGGTGGCGATGCCGTGCTGTTTTATGGATCGAACCTGCGGCGTGACGATCTGGAGGGGCTGGTTGATTTCTATGTCCTCCACCGCCGCCCGGCGCGCGGCTTGGCGGCGTTGATCTGGCCCGACGTTGGCTATCATGAAATCGGTCTTGGCGCCGTCACCGTGCGGGCCAAGGTCGCGGTCATGTCCCTGGCGCAATTTCGCCGGGCGGCGCGCGGCGAAAGCATCGATACCACGGTATGGGCGCGGTTCTGCCAGCCTGCCCGGCTGCTCGTGGCCAACGACCTTGCCATGGCTGCTGCGGTCACCCAGGCGGTGGCCGATGCTATTGCCACGGCCGCCCGCTTTGCCCTGGCGCTTGGCCCAGGCCAAGGCCCGGCGCAGGCGTGGTGGCGGGCGCTGTTCCGCCAGACCTATCGCGCCGAACTGCGGGTGGAACCGCCCGCCCGCAGCGACGCCATCCTCTCGGCCGATCCAGCCCATTTTGCCACGATGCTGCCGCTTGCCTGGGCCAGCCAGGGCATCCTGCTGTCTGGCAGCGGCGCGGCCTGGCAACCGGAAGTACCGCAAGGACAGCGCCGCCGCTGGCAGCGCGCCTGGCGGTTGCGCCGCGCGCT
>NZ_KE148521.1:0-2553 GCF_000410615.1 Novosphingobium sp. B-7
AGCGAGCGGGCATGGCCGCGCGCGCGCACGTCGTCGATGCGGGCGAGCAGATCCTGCCGTGCGGCCGGCGCCATCGCCTGCCATTCGCGCGAATGCCCCAGCCAGGCATCAAACGCGGCGGGCGCCAGGCCGGCGAGCAGCAGGCGCCCCGAATTGGTGCGCAGCGGCGAATGGGTGGAGCCGACTTCCACCGACAGGCGGAACGGGTTGGGGCTCTCTTCCTGGGTGAGCACGAGCACCTGGTTGCCTTGCAACACGGTCAGGTGGCAGCTTTCGCGCACGTCGTCGGACAGCGCGCGCATCAGCGGGCGCGCCGCCGCGATCAGCGTTTCATAGGGCGAGTGAATGCGCGCGAGCTGGAACAGCTTGAGCGTCAGCGCATAGCCGCCGTTGGTCGGGTCGCGCCGCACATAGCCGCGCCCTTCCAGGCAGGCGAGCATGCGGAACAGCTCGCCCGGCTGGCGGTTGAGCGCGCGCGCCAGTTGCGATTGCGTCATCGGCACGGCCTGGTCGGCCAGGTACTCGACGATATCGAGGCCCTTTTCCAGCGCCGGCACGGCATACTTCCGGCGGCGCTCGTCGCTCGACAGGATGCTGTCCGCCAGCATGCCCTCTGGCCGCCCGTCGAGCGGGCCGTCGCCCAGGTCCGGCATGTCCGGCGCAGGGCTGTCTGCCTGGGTGGCTGATTCGGGGCGCGCATCCATGTTCTGTCCTTCCGCGGCTGGTCTGGCGATCGGGCGGCTTGCGTAACCCATGGCGGCGCGAAGTGCCATCATCGCCTGCCGCTTTGCCCGCCAGCACGGGCGCGCGCCGGGCTGGCCGGGGTGATAGCGGAAGAGGCGCGTGGAATTTGCATTGATTGTTTATATAGAGAATGTATGTTAGCCTGTAAACAATGAGTGATGTGGAGGACGGGATTGGAACAGCGGCTTATCCGCACGGATTCGGCAACGGACACAGCGTCGTCTCCGGCCAGTCCCGGCCCCCTGTCCGATCTGCTGGTGCTCGACATGGCCCAGTTCCTCGCCGGTCCTTCGGCCGCGCTGCAACTGGCCGATCTGGGGGCGCGCGTGATCAAGATCGAGCGGCCGCAGAGCGGTGACCTGTGCCGCGATCTTTATCTGAGCGATACCGACATCGCCGGCGATTCCACGCTGTTCCACGCGATCAACCGCAACAAGGAAAGCCTGGCGGTCGACCTCAAGGACGCGGGCCAGCTTGCGGAACTGCGCCGCCTGGTCGCCCGGGCCGACGTGATCATCCAGAACTTCCGCCCCGGCGTGATCGAGCGGCTGGGGCTGGGCTATGAAGACGTCCAGGCGATCAATCCCGGCCTGGTCTATGCCAGCGTCTCGGGCTTTGGCAGTGCCGGCCCCTGGGCCAAGCTGCCGGGCCAGGATCTGCTCGCCCAGGCGCGCTCGGGCGTGATGTGGCTGACCGGCAGTGCCGACCATGGGCCGATGCCGATCGGGCTTTCGGTGGCAGACATGCTGGCCGGCCATGTTCTGGCCAAGGGCATCCTGGCCTTGCTGGTCCGCCGCGCGCGCACCGGGTTGGGGGGGCGGGTGGAAACCAGCCTGCTCGAAGTGCTGGTCGATTTCCAGTTCGAGCTGCTGACCACTTATCTCAACGATGGCCGCCGCCCCCCGACGCGCGCCGCCGCCCATGGCGCCAATGCCTATCTTGCTGCGCCCTATGGCGTCTATCGCACGGCAGATGGGCATCTTGCCCTGGCGATGACGCCGCTGGCCCGGATCGGCGAATTGCTTGATCTGCCGGGCTTGGGCGAGAGCGGCAACGGCTTTGACGGGCGCGACGCGCTGCTTGACCGCATCGCGCAGCGCCTGGCCACGCGCACCACGCAGGAATGGCTGGCCGTGCTGGAGCCGGCCGGCATCTGGACCGCGGCCGTGCTCGATTGGGAGCAATTGTTGGAGGCCGAAAGCTTCCGCGCGCTCGACATGCTGCAATCGATCGGCGGCCGGGGCCGCAGCATTCTCACCACCGCCAGCCCGATGCGAATCGATGGGCAAAGGCCGGCTTCGGCGCGCGGTGCCCCGCGCGTGGGCGAGCACAGCGCCGCCATCGCCGCCGAATTCGGCCTGGCACTGGCCTGAGGCGATGCGCGCCCGCACTTGCCTTAGCGCCTTGGCGCTGCTGCTCACCACAGCGGCCAGTGCCCAGACGATCAGGGCCCAGCCGCCCGGCCGGCAAGCGCCCGCCTTGCCACGGATCGCGGCGCCGCATGGCCGCCCGGCGCTGTTCGTTGACGGCGCGCCGTTCCTTGTGCTGGGGGCGCAGGCCAACAATTCCTCCAACCATGCCAGCGTCTTGCCGCAAGTGTGGCAGACGGTGGAGCAATTGGGCGCCAACACCCTGGAAATGCCGGTGGCCTGAGCCCGGGCCGAGCCGCGCGAGGGGCAGTTCGATTTCGCCTTTGTCGATACGCTGCTGGCCCAGGCGCGCCAGCACCGCGTGCGCCTGGTGCTGCTGTGGTTCGGCGCGTTCAAGAACGGCGGGCCGGGGTATACGCCGGGCTGGGGCAGGGGCGAT
>NZ_KE148521.1:2681-3077 GCF_000410615.1 Novosphingobium sp. B-7
GCGTTCCCTGATTTTGCTTGATACGATTCAAGCGCGGTCCTCGCTTTCCATAGCCGTCCCCGATAGCGCGCTTGCAGGAAGCCGAACGCGACGGGACAATTCGCTCGAAAGTGCTGGCCTAGTGTCGTCAGCCTTTTCTCAGCAGGTCATCCAGGACCGCGTTGTGTAACGTGGTATCAGCCAGAGGCCAGTTCAGCTTTCCGTTCTCGTCCTGCAATTGCCTAACCGACGGACATCGGAAACCTCCGTGGCGTCGCACTTTGCCTTGCGCACGAGGGACTTTTGGCGGGGCAGGTCACGGCCTTCACCAAATGGCTCCCTCGACGCAATTGCGAAACGATGATCGCTCAATGCCCTGGCGGAGCGAGGAGCTGTTGCCGCACTGAACTCCATGCG
>NZ_KE148521.1:3101-27723 GCF_000410615.1 Novosphingobium sp. B-7
AACGCAGATACGCCAGATCAGGCCGCTTTGTCAGGTGTCGCTCGGCCTGCGATAGGGTGGTGTCTTCCTCGCGGCCGCCGATCGGCGCGGTGATCAGATCGCAGTTGCCAGCCCCAACATCGGCGCGGCGGCGCCCTCTTCCTGATCGGCCATCTCTGCGCGCACGAAATCGACGAAAGCGCGCACCTTGGACAACGCGTAGTTGCCGCGTGGGAATACCACATGCAGTGGAATCCGCTCGTTCACGAGGTCGGGCAGCAAGACCTCGAGGCGGCGGGCGGCGATGTCGTCCTCGACGAGGAAGCGCGGCAGGTAGCTGATGCCTAGGCCCTCGAGCGTGGCCTCGCGTGCCATTCGTACCGAGTTGCTGGTGAGCGGTCCGCGGTTGACGGCAACGGTGGTGTCTTCCGACAGGCGCCACTCGCCAACCTTGGAGATATGCGTTTCGACGATGCAGGTGTGCACCTTGAGGTCGTTGGCGGCCGAGGGGCGCCCGGCGCGGTCGAGGTACGAGCGCGCGGCGACGAGTGCCATGGGATAGCTGCGCAACTGCACCGATTCCAGGCTGGAATCAAAGGTGTCACCCATCCAGAACACCACGTCGAAGCGGCCCTTGAGCAGGTCCACCTTGCTGTCCGACAGGTTCACGAACAGCCGCACGTCAGGATAGGTCTGGAGGAAGCGCGGCAGGATCGTGGTGAGATCGAACAGCGAGGATACCACCGGTGCGTTGACCTTGAGCTCGCCACGCGGCTTGGAGAGCATCCCGGTCATCACCTGGTTGGCTTCGTTGACTTCCTCGACGATGCGGGCGCAGCGCGCATACATCTCGCGTCCCGCCGGTGTCAGTGTCACCGAGCGTGTGGTGCGGTCGAGCAGGCGCACGCCGATGCTCTGCTCAAGCTTGGCAATCTGGCGGCTGACTGCGGCCTTGGAATACCCCAGCATCGTGGCAGCGCTGGAAAAGCCCCCCGTGCTGACCACCGCGGCGAACGACATCATCGCCATCACGTTTCCAAGATCGGGTCTGTCGTCCATGCCTGCTCCCTCTGCCACACGCGCGCCCGTGTCAATGTATCCCGTCACTGTCACGGGCGCGCTGGCTCACCATAGCGATCCCGGCGCGGCCTGTCTGCACCCGGTGGGTGCAATTGTTGTTTAAACGAAAAAGATATCTCAAATTCAGTATTACTGTTGCGTTTATGAAGCCTTTCGGCGAGGACGTGCTACGCCACATGGGCGCTTGATTCGCGGCGCGGACCGCGCAAGACGCAGACAAGGGAGAAATTCGATGGTCAGCCAGCTTTCCCAAGCGGCCCTGCGCGACCAGCGCAGCCAATTCCACCCGTTCACCGCGATCACCGATCTTATGGCCGAAGGGCCCACGGTCATGGAAAGTGGTTCCGGCATCCACGTGCGTGACGTTGACGGACGCGAATACATCGACGGGATGGCCGGCCTGTGGTGCGTCAACCTGGGCTATGGGCGCCGCGAGATCACCGAGGCGATCGCCCGGCAGAGCGAGCGCCTGTCATTCTTCCACACGTTCAACGGCATGAGCAGCGACGTCGTCGCCGAATGTGCCGAGGCCCTGCTGCAACGCGCGCCGGTGCCGATGTCGCGGGTGTTCTTCGGTGCCTCGGGCAGCGATGCCAACGAAACCCAGCTCAAGCTCGTGTGGTATTACAACAACCTGCGCGGCAAGCCCGAGAAGAAGAAGATCATCGCGCGCTGGAACGCCTACCACGGTTCCGGTGTGGCCACGGCCAGTCTCACCGGGCTGCCGGGCATGCACACGCTGTTTGACCTGCCCAAGGGCCCGATCCTGCACGTCAGCGCGCCCTACTACTATCGCAAGGCGCCCGAGGGCATGACCGAGCGCGCGTTCTCGCAGCAGCTTGCCCAGGAACTCGAGGATCTGATCGAGCGTGAAGGCGCCGACACCATTGCCGCGTTCTTTGCCGAGGCAGTGATGGGCGCTGGTGGCTTGATCCCGCCGCCCGAAGGCTATTTCGAGGCGATCTGCCCTATCCTCAAGAAGCACGACATCCTGCTCGTCGCCGACGAGGTTGTATCTGGCTTTGGTCGTCTCGGCACCTACTGGGGCAGCCAGACCTATGGCTACGAGCCCGACCTCATCACCTCGGCCAAGGGTGTGACCTCGGGCTACTTTCCGATGTCGGTGTGCTACATCTCGCCAAAGGTCTGGGACGTGATCGAGAGCGAGGCAGGCAAGGCCGGGCTTTTCGGCCACGGCTATACCTATTCGGCGCACCCGGTCGGCGCGGCCGCCGCGCTTGCCGCGCTCAAGCTGATCGATGAGCTCAAGGTGGTGGACAACGTCGCCGACGTTGGGCCCTACATGCTCCAGGCGTTGCGCGACCGGCTTGGTCAGCACGCCCATGTTGGCGATATTCGCGGCAAGGGACTGATGCTGGGAATCGAACTGGTGCACGATCGCGGCACCAAGGAAGCGCTGCCCATGGCCAACCGCACCGGTCGCCAGGTGCTCAAGGCTGCAGCCAATCGCGGGCTGATCACCCGCGCGCTGGGTGATACCCTGGTCTTTGCCCCGCCATTGGTGATCACCCGCGCCGATGCCGATGCTATCGTCGATCGCTTCGGTGCTGCGGTGGAGGACGTGTTGCCTGGCTGAACCCAAAGACCAACCCGGCGCGGGCGGTGGTGCATGGTTTGATGCATAGCCGCTCGCGGCGCGGTTCCACGTCGTCCAGGGAGGGGCAGATGGAATTCAACACCGCAATCGAGGGCATGGCGCAGGCCGAACGCGGCACGCGCCGGCTGACCCCGGCGGGGCAGATCAGCGCGGTGCTGGTCGGGCTGATCGGCGCCTTCGTGATTTTCGTGACGCCCGGCTTTCTGGCGGTAATCGCGCAAAAAACCGGGTTCGACAACGACCAGCTCGGCTATCTCGCTGCGTTCGACATCAACGCGATGGGCGTGACCATCGGCCTCAGCACGTTCCTTTTGGCGCGGGTGCCCTGGCGCCTTGCCGTGAGCATCGGCCTGGCGCTGGTGATCGCCGGCAATATCCTGACCGCGCTGGCCACGGGCTTTGCCGCGATGGCCGCAGCGCGTGTGGTGGCGGGAGCGGGCGAGGGGATTGCGGTGGGCTTTGCCTTTGCCGCGCTTGGCCGCGCCGCCAACCCGGACCGCGCATTCTCGATCTATCTCGTGGTTGGCGCGCTGTGCAGCTCGGCGCTGCTCTACAGCCTGCCCGCCCTGCAGGCGGCGGTCTCACCCGCGACGCTGTTCCTCGCCAATGCGCTGGTCGTGGTGCCAGTGGCGTTGGGCGTACGCTGGTTCCCCGAAGGCAGCATCGACGAAACCGACATCTTTGCCGGGGCCGGCCGGCTCGACATGCGGCTGGCGAGCGGGGCCCTGCTTGGAGTCTTTCTGTTCTTCTTCGCGCTGGGGGCGATGTGGAGCTATTCCGAGCGGATCGGCATGGCCCACGCCATTGCGCCTGGAGTGATCGCCACTGGTCTTTCGATCGGCACGATGGCAGGCGTTGCCGGCGCTGCACTTGCCGGCATGCTGCCGCGCCGGTGGGGCCGGGTGTGGCCGTTGCTGCTGAGTGGCGCGGCGGGTGTCATCAGCTTCCTGATGTTTGACGGGCGGGTCGAAGCGACCGGCTTCGTGGTGGCAGTCGTACTGTTGCAGTTCTGCTGGAACTTTGCGCAGCCATTGCTGTCGGGCATCTGTGCCGAGGCGTGCCTGCGCGGGCGGGTGGTATGCGCAATGGGCTCTATCCAGACATTCGGCACTGGCCTTGGCCCTGCAGCGGCCGCCGCCACGCTGGCCAGCGGCTCGTTCGCACCGATGATCTATGCCAACAGCGCGATTCTGGCGGCGAGCATTGCCGTTACCGTGCTGACCATTCGCGCTGAGCGGCGGCGGCGCCCTGCTTGATGAGCCATGGGCCTGCTGGGCAATCGGCGGCTCGGCCGCGCGGCTTTATTTCGGCGGCGTAATCGAGTGAAGCTGGGTGGGGGTGCGGCGACAGGCCGCACCCCGCATCCTTATCGCTGCTGCATCAGAGGAACACCGCGCGCGATAGGCCGCCGTCCACCGCGATCGATTCGCCGGTGATGCCGCTGCCCAACTGCGAGCACAGGAACACGATCGGGTCGGCCACTTCGGCTACTTCGAGCATACGCTTTAACGCAGCGGGGCCGGCGGCCTCGCGCTCGACGATGGCCTCGAACGTGGTGCCTTCCTCGGCCGCCATCTCGGCAAACCATTCCTCGATATGTTCGGTGCGGGTAACGCCCGGATGGATGATGTTGACGGTGATGCCGTCGCGTCCCACCTCGTCAGAGAGCGTCTTGGTGAAGTGGACCAGCGCCGTGTTGCGCATGCCCGACAGCGCCTCGGTGCAGCGCGCCGTCAGACCGCCGACGTTGACGATGCGGCCCCACCCGGCCTTGCGCATATGTGGCACGCAGGCTTTTGCCGCCCGGAAATAGCCGAACAGCTTGGTGTTGAGATCAAGCATCAGCGCGTCCTCGTCGGCCAGCTCGATCGCGTTGCGCACCAAGCCGCCTGGTGCTGCGGCGCAGTTGACGAGGATATGCACACCGCCAAAGCGCGCCACGGCGGCCGCGACGAGTGCCTGGACCGACTCCCACGAGGTTGTGTCGGTGGGCACGGCAATGATCTCGCCGCCGGTCGATTCGCGCAGTTCGGCTGCGGCCGCTTCGAGCTTGGCGGCAGTACGCGCCGCGATAACCACTTTGGCGCCGGCCAGCGCCAGCTTACGCGCGGTTTCCTTGCCGATACCCACGCCGCCGCCGGTGATGACGGCGACCTTGCCTGCAAGGCCCAGTTCCAGGTTCATGTTCGATCTCCTCGTGAAATGCATGATGATGGGATCAGGCGGACAAGACCACCCTGGCGATCCCGGCTTGGTCGAATGCGGCGACGATCGTGTCGCCACGATGGATTTCCGTGACCCCGGTACAGCTACCGGCCGCCACGAGTTGCTCGGCGCGCAGCCCGCCCTCGCCATGGGCACAGAGCCAGTTGGCGAGCCAAACCAGCGCATCGAGCGGATCGCCCATGACGCGATCGGTCGATCCCGCCACCGGTGCATCCGCGTCGATCGTGAGCGTAACCGGCATGGCGGCAAAGCGCGCTTCCCAGCCCGTTGCGAGCCGATCGCCCAGTACCAGGCCATAGCCCATGACGTTGTCTGCTATCAGCAGGCCGAGCGGCAGGTCACTGTGTTCGAAGCGGGTGCGCACGATCTCGATGCCGGCCCACACGCCCTTGAGCGCGGCGGCAACCTCGGCGCGCGTGTAGGCCTTTGCGCGCGGGGGCAAATCCTCGCCCAGTTCGAATACCAGCTCGGCCTCGGCGAACATCTCGTCGCCGCAAAAATCGATGGTGCCGTGGTTGCAGAAGATGTCGCTGGCGCGCAGCCGGCCCACCGCCGGCTCGTGTGCGCCATGGGCCATGCGGGCACCCTCGCTGGTCAGCCCCAGCTTCCACACCATCACCGGCAGCGTCAGCGCCACATGGACGGCGCGCTGCGCGGCATAGGCCTGGGCCACCGGCACGTCATCGGCAGGCACTGCGGCAGGGCTGGTGGAGCGGCGCGCGGCAAGCAGGGCCTGCGCCAGCGAAAGGTCGCCTATCGGCATGGAGTTCTCCCGGGGCGGTCGGACTCGTTTTGCCGCCGCCGCTTCATTGTCGCGAATATGCAACAACAAACTTTGAAAATCTAGTATTGTTTACGCAATGAAGTTGGGTTAGCTCACGTCCAAGCCGGATTCGCCTGGTTGGTCACCACGCCGCTGCGGGTCTGCTGCATCACACTATCGCCGCGAGAGGCGAGACCGAGGGGAGTATCATGTCCAGCCAGCCCACCGCCCCCATCGCCGAGACCGCACGCCAGACGGCAGACCGCCTGGCCGCCGCCCTCGCGCCCGCTCCGCGCGGCCTCATCATCGATGGGCGCGCAGTGCCTGCGCTTTCCGGCAAGACCTTTGCCACCGAGAATCCGGCGACGGGCCTGGCGATCTGCCAGGTTGCCGAGGGCGGGGCGGCCGACGTCGATGTCGCTGTCGCGGCTGCGCGCCGCGCGCTGGTCAATCCTGCGTGGGCGGCGATGAGCGCCTACGATCGCGGGCAGTTGCTCTATCGCCTGGCCGACCTGATCGAGCGCGAGGCCGACGAACTGGCGGTGCTGGAATGCATCGACAACGGCAAGCCCGCCTCGCTGACGCGCTGGGTCGAGATCGAGGGTTCGATCAAGACGTTCCGCTATTTTGCGGGTTGGACCACCAAGTTCGGCGGAGAGACGCTGCCGGTTTCGCCGCGCAGCGGGGCGCGCATCCTCAATTACACCACGCGCGAGCCGGTCGGCGTGTGCGGTCTGATCGTGCCGTGGAACTATCCGATGTCGATGGCGGCATGGAAGGTGGCGCCCGCGCTTGCGGCGGGCTGCACAGTCATCCTCAAGCCCGCCGAGCAGACGCCACTGACCGCGTTGCGCCTGGCCGAGCTGGCGCTCGAAGCGGGCATTCCGGCGGGCGTGTTCAACGTCATCACCGGCTTTGGCGAAGCCGGTGCGGCGCTGGTCGCGCATCCCGGCGTGGACAAGGTGGCCTTCACCGGATCGACTGAGGTGGGCAAGGCGATCGTGCGCGGCGCCACCGGCAACCTCAAGAAGGTCAGCCTTGAACTGGGCGGCAAGTCGCCGCAGATCGTGTTGCCCGATGCCGATCTTGGCGCCGCCGCAGCCTCAATCGCGGCAGGCATCTTCTTCAACCAGGGCCAGACCTGTACTGCCGGCTCGCGCCTCTATGCCCACGCCGCGATCCACGACGAACTGCTCGATCGCGTCGCTGCCGAGGCCGCCAAGCTGACGATCGGCAACGGCCTTGATGCGGGCGTGAACTTCGGGCCGCTGGTCTCGCAGGAGCAGTGGGACCGCGTGGCCTCCTATGTCGAGATCGGCCAGGCAGAGGGCGCCGAGGTGATGATCGGCGGCGGCCGGCCTGCCGCCCATGGCGAGGGCTTCTTCTTCGAGCCGACAATCCTGCGCGGCGCCGGGCGCGACATGCGCGTGGTGCGCGAGGAAATCTTCGGCCCGGTGCTGAGCGCGCTGTCATGGAGCGATGCCGACGACCTGGTGGCACAGGCCAACGATTCCGACTTCGGTCTTTCGGCGGGCATCTGGACCAACGACATCCGCCAGGGCCACCGCCTTGCCGCGGCCGTCAAGGCCGGCACTGTCTGGGTCAACTGCTTCAACATGGTCGATAACGCCACCCCGTTCGGCGGCTTCAAGCAGTCGGGCTGGGGCCGCGAGCACGGGCGCCAGGCCATGGAGCTCTACAGCGAGACCAAGAGCGTGTGGGTCAACCTCAGCTGAGCAGAGGTTCAGCTCCACCCGCGCGCTGCGTCAATTTCACGTCTTCAATCAGGGAACCGACCATGGGCAAGACTCTCATCGTGAGCACCGACGGCCAGGCCGTCATGCGCAGCCACGACAACGGCAAGTCGTGGTATCGCATCAACATTGGCCAGGATCTGGAATACGACGATCGCGTACGCTGCCTCTTGGTCGACCCGCGCAATCCCGACGGTATTTTTGCCGGAGCGGAAAAGGGGCTGTTCTACAGCGCCGACTGCGGCGTGCACTGGAGCCGCATCGACTGCGCGCTGAACGGTCTTGCCGTGTGGAAGCTGGTGGTCAGCGAGAGCAATCCACTGGTGATGTATGCCGGCACCGGCGCTCCGTCGCTGGCGATCTTCTTCCGTTCGCGCGATGGCGGGCAGACCTGGGAGCGCACCAGCCTGGAAATGCCCGAGTTCTGCGCCGGGGTTAACCGCCCACGCATGCTGGCGCTGGCGGTCGATCCGAGCGATGCCGACGACGTCTGGGCGGGTATCGAGGAGGGTGGCCTCTATCGCAGTCGCGACGGCGGCGACAGCTGGACGCGCATCGATAGCACATGGTCCGAATTCGGTGGCAACTCAGACCTGCACGACATCATGATCCTGCCGCAGGACGACGGCAGCACCGTCCACCTCGCGCTGACCGTCATCGCCCTCTACCGCTCGACCGACGGTGGCCAGACCTGGACGCGTCAGCCGGCCAAGGAGACCTGGGGCCTGCGCTATTCGCGTGTGCTGTTACGCCGTCCAGGCAGCAACCGCCAACTGGCCGTGGGAATCGGCGATGGCACGCCGGGCACGACGGCGGCGATCCTGCTCTCTGACGATGCCGGCGAAACCTGGACCAGGGCCGCGCTCGATCATCCGTCGAACTCGTGCATGTGGGCGTTTGGCTCCCATCCCAGCGATCCCGATTTCCAACTCGCCGCGAGCAAGTTCGGCTATCTGTACCGCAGCGTTGACGGCGGCCGCACCTGGGCCAAGGAATGGCGCGAGTTCAACGAGATTACCGGCCTCGCCTGGCTGCCGTCCGTTCCCTCCGACCTGGGGTTGCCGCATGTCACCCATTAACGTCGCGCGGATCGCGCATATCGTTTTGTTCGTAAAGGATCCCGAGGCCTCTGCCCGCTGGTATGCCGAGATCCTCAACATGAAGATCACGGCGCGCGCCGGCGATGGGCCGTACAAGGGTGGGGTGTTCCTCAGCTTTGGCCTGAGCGATCACGACATCGCGCTGTTCCCGGCGGCGGCCGATACCGCCATCGGCAAGGAGGCCAAGGGCCGCGAGTTCGAGCACATCGGCCTGGCCATGGCCGGGTGCAACATGGAAGACCTGCGCGCCAACTACGCCTTCTTCCGCGAGCGCGGCGTCGAGATTGCCGAAATCCTCGATCATGGCGTTTCGGTGGGCATCTATTTCTATGATCCCGATGGCCACATGCTCGAGGTGTTTTGCCAGAACGTCCCGCTCGAGGGCGGCGCGTCGCAGGCCGAGCTCAACCGTAACGAAGGCCAGGCGAACCCGATCACACTGTGACCGCACCGGCCGAGACCTGAACCGGGCGATGCCCGCAGACACAAAAATCCAGGGGAGTTGTCATGACCAGATACGCCGCCAACTTTGGCGCCTTCCACATTCGCAAGTGGTTCACCCAGGTCGAGGAAATCCTTGCAGGTGAGACTGGTGCCGCCGCCGACGGCGCGCCGCTGATCAAGTACATGATCGGCGCGTGCATCAAGAACCCCTATGCCGGCAACTATGTCGAGGATCTCTCGGCGTGGATCGAGGCCTCCCCGGTGCTCGGCGTGGAATTCGGGCGGCGTATCAATGCGCTGACGGGCGGGGCGCCGATCGAAAGCTATGGCAAGGCGATCCTCGTGGGTATCGATGGCGAATACGAGCACGGCAACGCGCTGCTCACCAATCCGGCAGCCAACCCGATCCGCGATGCGCTGGGCGGTGGGGCCTCGTGGGTGCCCTCTACCGGCAAGCGTGGGGTGCCCGGAACCATTCTTGACGTACCGTTCGGCCACAAGGACGCGCTCTATGTGCGTTCGCACTACGACACGATGAGCGTCTCGTTCGATGATGCGCCCAACCGTGACGAAGTGATCGTGTGCTGGGTCTTCGCCACGCGCGGCCGCCTCAACGCGCGGCTCGGCGGGCTGCGTGCCGAAGACGCCGAAGGCAACGGGCTGACCTGACCATGACGGCGGATCTCATCCTGGACGATGCGCCGCCCGCGCCGGTGGCGCTGCTGCCTGGCGAGCGCATCCGGCGCGTCGCGCGCGGTGGCGTGTCGCTGTGCGTGCGCGAATGGGGCGATGCCCAGGCCCCCGCGATCGTGCTGCTGCACGGTCTGCGCGGCTATTCGGGGACCTGGCGCCCGCTCGCCGCGGCGCTGGCTGACCGCTATCGCCTGATCGCTTTCGACGCGCGCGGGCGTGGTGAAAGCGACTGGGACGAGGGCCGCAACTATTACACCGATGCCTACCTCGCCGATCTCGAGGCGGTCGTGGCCGAAGCCGGTCTCGATCGTTTCGTGCTGGTCGGGCATTCGATGGGCGGCACCACCGCCTATGCCTATGCCGTGCGGCACCCGGCACGCCTTCACGCGCTGATTGTCGAAGACATTACCGCCGGCTCGTCTGTCGGTGGTGCTGGGTTCGAGCGCATCGTCGCGGAAATGAAGGCACTGCCCGTGCGCTTTGCCGACTGGGCCGAGGCGCGCGCCTATTGGCGCCGGTTGCGGCCCAACGTGGGCGAGGCGGCGATCGAGGAACGGTTGTGGGAAAGCATGACTGCCGACCCGGCAGGTGGGGTGCGTTGGCGTTATGATGCCGAAGGCATCGCCGCCACGCGCATCGCGCCCGATCCCGCCCGCGTGATCGACCTTTGGCCGGTGATCGCCGCGATCCGCGTGCCCACGCTGGTGATCCGCGGCGGACGTTCAGACTTTTGCAGCCTTGAGGCGGTGCGCCGGCTCGAAGCGCAAAACTCGCATCTGGCCCATGCCAGCGTGGACGGTGCCTCGCACTACGTCCACGACGATGCCCCCGAGGCGTTCCGTCGTCTGGTCGAGGGTTTCCTCGCCGGCGTTACGGTGCGCGCGCACGAGGACCACGATGATGGCCAATGACATGCCTGCCGCACCTGCACCATCCGACGATGCGGTGATCCGCACGGGGGCGGATACACTGTTCGACGCGCTCCACGCTGGCGGTGCGCGTATCTGCTTTGCCAATCCCGGCACCACCGAGATGACCATGGTCACCGCGCTGGCCCGCCATGGTGGCATCCGCCCGGTACTCAGCCTGTTCGAGGGCGTGTGCACCGGCGCGGCAGACGGCTATGCGCGCGTATCGGGGCAGGTGCCGCTGACGCTGCTGCATCTTGGACCCGGATTTGCCAACGGCATCGCCAACCTGCACAACGCCCGGCGTGCCGGTTCGCGCATCGTCAACATCATCGGCGATCATGCCACCTGGCACCTGCCTTATGACGCGCCGCTGACGTCGGACATCACATCGCTGGCATCGCCGGTCTCGCGCCAGGTGATCCGCATGGCCGAGCCTGGTGCCATCGCGCACGATGTCGCCACTGCCTTTGCCGCGACGCGGGTGGCCGAGGGCGGTGCGGCGACGCTGATCGTGCCGACCGACGTGATCGACGCGCGCGAGGAACACCAGGATGCGCTGCCTGGCAGTGCCACGGTTGCCCCATGGCAGGGCGCGCGGGTAGATGACGCGGCGGTTGCCGCCGCCGCTGCCGCACTGGAAAGCGATCAGGGCGCCATCGTGCTGCTGGGCGGCAATGCCCTGACCGAGGCGGGCGTGCGTGCGGGTGCCGCACTCGCCGCGCGGCTTGGCGGCCGCCTGCTGATGGAACCCTATCCGGGCATCGTGACCCTGGGCGGTGATCTGCCTGCGGTCGAGCGGCAGGCCTATTTCCCCGACGACGTGATCGCGCAAATGGGCACGGCCCGCGTCGTGCTGGCCGGCGCGCGCATGCCGATCAGCTATTTCGGCTATGAAGGCTGGCCCAGCCAGCTGGTTGCAGAGGCCAGTCTGGTGCGCCTGGCCGGGCCGGAGCACGATGCGATCGACGCGCTGGTGCGCCTGGGTTCGGCGCTGGGCGTAACGGGTCCGGCTGGCGCCCAGCCGTTCACGCCGGCCACTGCCAGTGCCAATGATCCCACTGCTGCGCTGACGCCGGCGGGCGTGGTCGAGGAACTGCTGGTGCAACTGCCCGAACATGCGATCATCTCGCTCGAGGGCTCGACCTTGGGTGGGCCCTGGCTGCGCAACGCGCATCGCGCGCGCCGGCATCGTGTGATGACCAACACGGGCGGCGCGATCGGCCAGGGGCTGCCCTGTGCGTTGGGGGCGGCGCTCGCTGCGCCAGAAGCGCGCGTGGTTTCGCTCCAGTCGGACGGTAGCGCACAATATACGCTCCAGGCCCTGTGGACGATGGCGCGCGAGAAGCTGCCGGTGACGGTGATCCTCGCGGCCAACCACCGCTACGCCATTCTCCAGACCGAACTGGTGCGCGCCAACGCGCCGCTGGGCGATGCCATGATCGAGGCGCTGACGCTGCTGGACAAGCCAAAGGTGGATTGGGTTTCGCTGGCGCGTGGCTATGGCGTGGAGGCGGTGCGCGTCACCACCTGCGGCGAACTGGCCGAGGCACTGGCGCAGGGGCTCGCGCTCGACGGGCCGATGCTGATCCAGGCTGAGTTGCCATGAGCGCTGCGGCAGTGGGTTCCGGGCCGCCCGTGGCGATTGTCACCGGCGGCAGCGGCGGAATGGCACCGGGGATCGTGCGCGGCCTGCAGGGCGCCGGGTTTGCCGTGGTCATTACGGCGCGCGATGCGGGGCGGCTTGCGGCTGCGGCCGATGCGATCGGTGGCGATTGCCTCGCACTTGCGTCGGATGCGCGCGATCCAGCCTCCATCGAAGGCCTCGTCGCCGCCGTCCTTGCGCGGCATGGTCGGATCGATGTGCTGGTCAATGCCGCCGCCAGTTCCACCCCGATCGGTGGGGCGATCGAGACCGTCGATGTGGCCGCACTGATTGCCGATCTTGACGTCAAGGTGGGCGGCTATCTCCGCTATGCTCAGGCGGTCGTGCCAGCCATGAAGCGGCAGGGGCGGGGCCATATCGTCAATATCGGCGGGCTGACCGGCCGGTCGAGCGACACCTTGAGCGGCCTGCGCAACGCGGCGGTCTCGCACCTGACCAAGGTCTTGTCCGACGAGCTTGGCCCGGGTGGTATCACCGTCAATGCGGTGCACCCCGGCATTGTCCGCACGCCGCACCTGGCCGAGCTGTTTGCCGAAATGGCCCACACCGAAAACACCACGCCCGCCGCGATCGAGGCGCGCTTCGTTGCCGAGATACCCACGCGCACGATCCTGACGCCCGATGATGTCGGCGCGCTGGTGGCGATGCTGGCGGTTGCCGCGCGGCCGACCATTACCGGCCAGTCGCTGACCATCGATGGCGGCTATTCGCGCGGCATCTTCCTGTGAGCGCGCGTGCGGGCAAGGAGAGGGCGATGCACGATGAAACCGGCGGGGCGCGTATCCGCTATCCGCTGTCGATGCGCCTGCTGCACTGGCTGCGCGCCGTATTGATCATCGGCATGATCTGGTCGGGCTGGTTCATGACCGGCCTGCCTGACGAGGCGACGGCCAAGTTCGCGGTGTTCTATCCCAATCACAAGCAGTTCGGCGTCCTGGTCTGGCTGCTCGCGCTGGTCCACCTGGGCCTGCGCTACCAGCACCGCCGCCACCTGCCGCACCCGCCGGTGGGGCTCAGGCCCTGGGAGCGGGTGCTTTCGCATCTGGTCCACCGTGCGATCATGGTGCTGACGTTGCTGACCCCGCTGCTGGGCTATGCGATGTCGGCCAGCTTTACCCAGAGTGATGGCGTGCCCTTCTTCGGGCTGGGTCAGGTACCTGAACTGTTGCCCAAGAACGACAAGGCCTTCGCGCTGTTCGACACGCTGCACGGGTGGAGTGCCTATACGCTCGCCGTGCTCGTGGTGCTTCACGTGGCTGGCGCGCTCAAGCACCGGCTGCACGATCGCGGCGGCGATACCGACGTGCTCGCACGGATGGTGTGATCGCCCCTTCAACGAAAGATCCTGCCATGACCAACCCTGTCCACCACCTGCTGCATCCCGACGCCTTCGATGCGGCGGGCCTGGCCGTGACCAATCCGGCCGATGGCAGCATCGTCGCCACGGTGCGCCGCTATGACGTGGCTGCACTCACCGCGATCGTCGAGGCCGCTGACGCCGCGCGCCATGCCTGGGCGGCGCGCACCGCCAAGGAACGCAGCGACGTGCTGCGCGCCTGGTTCAACGCGATGGTGGAAAACGCCGAGGCGCTGGCGCTGTTGATGACGCTTGAAAGCGGCAAGCCGCTCGAGGAGTCGCGTGGCGAGGTGCGCTATGGTGCGGGTTACATCGAATGGTTCTCCGAAGAGGCGCGTCGCGCCTATGGCGAGGTGATCCCCAGTTTTGCGCCAGGCAAACGCGTGCTGACGCTGCGCCAGCCGGTGGGGACGTGCGCGGCGATCACCCCGTGGAACTTCCCGCTGGCGATGATCACCCGCAAGGTCGCGCCGGCACTGGCAGCAGGCTGCTCGATCGTGGTCAAGCCGGCTGAGGCTACACCGCTGTCCGCGCTCGCGCTGGAGGCGCTGGCCCACCGCGCCGGGGTGCCGCGCGACCTGTTTCGCGTGGCCCCGGCCGTGCGTTCGTCAGAGGCGGGGGACCTGTTCTGCAGCCATCCGCTGGTGCGCAAGATCAGCTTCACCGGCTCGACCGAGGTGGGCAAGGTCATCATGGCCAAGGCTGCTGCCCAGGTGAAGCGGCTCAGCCTTGAGTTGGGCGGCAATGCGCCCTTCGTGGTGTTCGACGATGCCGACATTGGGCGCGCGGTTGACGGTGCCATGGCCTCGCGCTTCCGCAACGCCGGGCAGACCTGCGTCTGTGCCAACCGCTTCCTGGTGCAGGATGGCGTGCACGATGCCTTTGTCGCTGCGCTCACCGCGCGGGTCGATGCCTTGCGCGTGGCAGATGGGCAGGCGGTACCGGGCGCGATGGGTTCCCTGATCGATGACAAGGCGGTCACCCGCGTAGCCGGGCTGGTCGAGGCCGCAGTGGGCGAGGGCGCGCGCGAAGTCAGCCACGGGCACGATGGCCCCGCGCGCGGTGCCTTTCATCGTCCGGTGGTGCTGGCGGGGGTGACCCCGGCCATGGCCATCGCGCACGAGGAAATATTCGGCCCGGTAGCGCCGGTCATCCGCTTCACCGACGAGGCTGACGCGCTGCGCATCGCCAACGATACGCCGTTCGGCCTTGCCGCCTATGTCTATACCGCCGATGTTGCACGCCAGTGGCGCATGATGGAGGGCCTCGAATACGGCATGGTCGGGGTGAACGACGGATTGATCTCGAGCGAGGTGGCACCGTTCGGCGGGGTGAAGGAATCAGGCTTCGGCCGCGAAGGATCGAGCCACGGCCTCGCTGATTACATGTCCATCAAGTACTGCCTCGTCGGTGGTTTGTAATATGGGGAAGGACTCCCCGGACCCTCTGGCCGACGGCACCGACGATCCGGCCTTCTTGCGCGGTCTGGCGCTGCGCAAGGAAGTGCTCGGTGCGGCCTATGTCGAGCAGGCTATGGCCGATGCGGACGATTTCTCGCGCCCGATGCAGGCATTGTCGACGCGCTGGTGCTGGGGGGAGACCTGGTCGCGCCCAGGGCTTACCCGCCGCGAGCGCAGCCTGCTCAACCTCGGCATGATCAGCGCACTCAATCGCCCGCACGAGCTGCGGCTCCACGTCAAGGCGGCACTGCGCAACGGCCTGACGCGCGAGGAGATTCGCGAGGCCCTGCTCCAGGTGGCTGTCTATTGCGGCGTGCCCGCTGGCATCGATGCCACCCGTATCGCGCGCGAAGCCATCGCCGAATATGACGCCGAGGTCACCACCGCTGCCGCGCAATAGGGTCGGCTTTCGACCCCGTGTAACGGCACCTTGGGTAACCGTTGCGCGCAGCCGTTGCGGGGCGCTGCGCCAACCGTCGCGTAACTTGTGCGGGCCGGGCCGCTGCGCTTCCTCCTTTGTCGAAGAACAGACGAGGGAGGAAGCGCCATGCGCCGCACATCGATCATGCTTGCCGCCATCAGCGCACTGGCGCTTGCCACTGGCACGGTCCGCGCCGCCGAACCTGCCGCCGCTTCGCCCGATGCACCGCCGCAAATCGTGGTTACCGCCTCGACGCAGGACGTGCTTGGCACCGCCACCACATCGAGTGAGGGCGCGATCACCCGCCAGGAAATCCAACGCCGGCCGGCCTACCGCGTCGGGCAGTACCTGGAGGCGATCCCCGGCTTGTCGGTGACCTCGCACAGCGGCGAGGGCAAGGCCAACCAGTACCTCCTGCGCGGGTTCAACCTCGACCATGGCACTGACTTTGCCACCTTCGTCGATGGCATGCCGGTCAATCAGCGCACCCACGCGCACGGCCAGGGTTATACCGATCTCAACTTCCTCATGCCCGAACTGTTTGGCGGGATCGCCTTTACCAAGGGCCCCTATTTCGCCGCCGCCGGGGACTTTGCCGCCGTGGGATCAGCGCGGCTGAGCCTGGTCGACAGCTTGCCGCCCACACTTTCGCTCTCCGCCGGCACGGTCGGCGATCGCCGCGTGTTTGCGGGCGGATCGGTGGCCCTGCGCGGGGGCACCACACTGCTTGGGGCGGGGGAATACTTCCACCTCGATGGCCCATGGGACAACCCTGATAACCTGCGCCGCTTCAACGGGGTGGTGCGCCTCTCGCATGGCACTGCCGAGGATGGGTGGTCAGCCACGGCAATGGCCTATTCGGGGCGCTGGAATGCCACCACCGACCAGCCCCTGCGCGCGGTGGAGCAGGGCTTGATTGGGCGCTTTGGTTCGCTCGATCCCAGCGATGGGGGGATATCGCAGCGCATGTCGCTGTCGCTGCGCTACGCCCGGCCCTTGTCCAGCGCCGACCAGCTCACCACCGAGATCTATGGCGTGCGCCAGCATCTGACGCTGTGGAGCAACTTCACCCATTACCTCGATGACCCGGTCAACGGCGACCAGCACGCGCAGAACGATCGTCGCTGGATCGCGGGCGGCAGCCTGGCACTGACGCACCGCTTTGCCACCGTCGGGATCGACCAGACCCTGACCCTCGGGATTGATGGACGCTTTGATGCGATCCGCGTCGATCTGGCGCACACCCGCCGCCGCGCGGTGCTGAGCACCGATCGCGACGACCAAGTCGAGGAGGCAAGCCTTGGCGTTTATGTCGAACACAAGGCGCAATGGCTTTCTTGGCTGCGCACCGTGCTTGGCCTGCGCGTCGATCGCTTCCACGTGGCCGACCACGACCTGGTGCGTGCTGAGCGCGGGCATGAGCATGCCGCGCTGTGGCAGCCCAAGGGCAGCGTAATCCTCGGCCCTTGGGCGCGGACCGAGTTCTACGTCTCGGCGGGGCGCGGCTTCCATTCCAACGATGGCCGCGCCGGCCTCGTCACCGCGGACGATGGCAGTACCACCCTGGTGCGCCCACCGCTGCTGGTCGGCGCCACCAGCATGGAGGCGGGGCTGCGCAGCAATCTCATGCGCCAGCTGACGCTTGCGGCCACCGTGTTCCAGATCGATTTCGCCTCCGAACTGACCTATTCGGCCGATGCCGGGCAGACCGAGGCGGGGCGGCCCAGCCGGCGTCGCGGCCTGGAACTGAGCGCCCAGTACCGCCCGCTGCCCTGGCTCGAACTCAATTCCAACCTCGCATTCAGCCATGCGCGCTATCGCGATGGTGCCCCGGCCACCCGCTTTATCGAGGATGCGCCCGGATTCATCGGTGCCGCTGGCGTGCTGGTCGACAATCTGGGGCCTTGGTCGGGCGCGCTCACGTGGCGGCGGCTCGGCCCGCATCCGCTGACCGAGGACAACAGCCAACGCTCGCCCGGCTATGGCGAGATCAACCTTTCGGCGGGCTATCAACTGACGCCGCGCGTCAACCTGCGTGCCGATATCTATAACCTGCTCGGCAGCCGCGACGATGCGGCAGACTACTACTACGTCAGCCGGCTGCCCGGCGAGCCTGCCGCCGGCGTGGCCGGGATCAACGCCCATCCGCTGGAACCGCGTTCGCTGCGCGTGACGCTTTCGGCCACGCTGTGACGGCGTTGCGCGCGCTCTGTTCCGGTATTGCAACGGTTTCGAACGTCCCGGCGCCCAGCCTGACGGCTAGGGCGGGGGGAATAAACCGACCTGAACGTCCACGCATCGAGGGGAGACCTTGCGCCATGTCCATCCAAACCTTCGGCGATTGGCTCTATGCCACGCCGATCTCGACCACGTTCCGCGAGACGACGTGGATCATCCCCACGGTGCAAAGCGTGCATATCCTGGCGATCGCGGTGGTCGTGGGCTCGGCCCTGGTCTCGGAACTGCGCCTCGCCGGCGTGCTCGCTACTGACGAGAGCCCCGCGCGCGTGGTTCGGCGCTATCTGCCGTGGATATGGTCGGCGCTGGTCGTGCTGCTGGCCAGTGGCACGCTGCTGATCGTGGCCGAGCCGGCGCGTACCCTGGGCAATACGGTGTTCTGGGCCAAGATGGCGCTGGTGCTGCTGGCCTTCCTTGCCACGCTGCTGCTGCGCCGCCCGCTGCTGCGCGACGATGCGCGGCCTGCGGCCAAGACGGTGGCATGGCTGCTGCTGGTGGTGTGGAGCGCGGTCATCTTCTGTGGCCGCTTCATCGCCTACACCTGAACGGCGCCCCGTCACCGTCACGACCAAACAGCACAACCGGGGGAGCCCAACCCATGACCCTGCAAACCACGCTGAAAAGCATCTATGACCTGCCGCTTTCTAACGCCATTCGCGAGAACGCCAACGCCTTCCCGGTGCTCGAATCGCTGCATGTGCTGGCGATCACGCTCGTCTTCGGCACGATCCTGATCGTTGACCTGCGGCTCGTCGGCTATGCCGCGCACCGGCGCAGCGCCAATCGCCTGATCACTGAACTGCTACCTTTCACATGGGGCGCTTTCGTCGTCGCGATCATCACCGGCAGCCTGCTCTTTGCGTCCAACGCGGTGGCCTATGCCGCCAATACCGAGTTCCAGCTCAAGCTGCTGGCCATCGTGGCGGCCGGCATCAACATGGCGATCTTCCACGCCACCACCCAGCGCACGATCGCGCAGTGGGACGAGACCGCCGCGCCGCCCTTTGCCGCGCGTGCCGCCGGCGTTTTGTCGCTGGTGCTGTGGACGCTGGTGATCTTCCTTGGCCGCTGGATTGGCTTCACCCTTGATGTGCTGTTCTGAAACCCACTCCCAGGAGCGTCTGCCCGTGACCCCAACTCTTCGTACGATCATCCTTGCCGCCTCGGCCGCTGTGACAGCGCTGGCTCCGGCCGGATCGGCCCTGGCCCACCATTCGTTCGCGATGTTCGACCAGACCAAGCAGGTTGAACTGCGCGGTGTCATGGTGAGCAAGTTCACCTGGACCAACCCCCATGCTTTCGTCGTCGCGCAGTCGGGCGGGACGACCTATGCACTCGAGTGCAGCAGCCCCAACCTGATGACGCATGCTGGCTGGAGCTTTTCGACGCTCAAGGCGGGTGACCAGGTTGATATCGTGTTCTACCCGCTGCGCAACGGCAAGCCGGGGGGCATGCTCAAGACCGTCAAGCTGCCGGGCGGCAAAGTGTTGAGCGGTTGGTAAGCGAAGCCTGCAACCCAGCCTGCCCTCCGGGTGGCGGGGTTGCGGGCGGGCGATTTTAGAATCCCGCCCTGGCTCGATCCAGCCGAAGGCATACCGCGCGCGGTTCGGTGAAGGCCTGCAGCGCCTCGCTGCCGAACTCGCGCCCTACGCCTGACAGCTTGCTGCCGCCGAACGGCATCGCCAGGTCGAGAACGTTGTGCGTGTTGATCCACACCGTTCCCGCGTCGATCCGCTCAGCCAGGAGGTGGGCCGTATCGATGTCCTGCGTCCACACGCTGGCGGCCAGACCATAGGGCGTGTCGTTGGCAATGCGGACGATGTCGGCGCGATCGGTGATTTTCACCGCGCACACCACTGGCCCGAAGATTTCCTCGCGCATCACGCTCATCCCGGCCTCCACCCCGGCGAGCACGGTCGGCCGATAGAACCAGCCCGGACCGCTGGGTATGGCAGCGCCTTCCAGCGGATGCGCGCCTTCGGCAAGCCCCGCTTCGACCAGCGCGGCCACGCGATCGCGCTGGCGGGCGGAAATCAGCGGTCCCATCTGCGTCTCGGCAGAAAATGGCGAGCCCAGGCGTAGGTCGCGTGCGATGCGGCAGACCCCGTCGATCACCGCGTCATGGACTGGCGCCTCGACCAGCAGGCGCGAGCCAGCGGTGCAGATCTGCCCCGAATTGGCGAAGATTGCGGCTGCCGCGCCCGGGATCGCGCGGTCGAGATCGGCATCGGCCAGCACGATCGTGGGAGACTTGCCCCCCAGTTCGAGCGTGACGCGCTTCATCGTGCGGGCCGCCTGGGTCAGGATCGCCTGCCCGGTGGCGTTTGAGCCGGTGAACGCGATCTTGCGCACTAGGGGATGCGCCACCAGCGGGACGCCGACGGCGGCGCCGGTGCCGGTGACGATGTTCACCGCCCCGGCCGGAAAGCCCGCCTCGAGAATCAGCTCACCCAGCCGCATTGCGGTGAGCGAGGTTTCCTCTGACGGCTTGAGCACCACCGTGCAGCCGAACGCGATGGCCGGCGCGATCTTCTGGATCGCCTGGCCGATCGGGAAGTTCCACGGTGTGATGCCCGCTACTACGCCGACGGGGCGGCGCTGGGTGAACGCGCGGTAGAGCGCCGCCTCCTCGACCAAGGGCGAATGCGTGACGGTCTCCCCCGCGATCTTCGAAGCCCAACCGGCGAAATAGCGCAGCCCATCGATGGTGAACTGTAGGTCGATTGCCTGCGTCACCGTGAGCAGCTTGCCGCTGTCGAGCGATTCGAGCGCGGCGAGATCGTCCCGCTCGCGCTCGACCAGCAGGGCCAGCCGCTCGAGCAGGCGGCCGCGGTCGAGCGGGCGCATCGACTGCCAGGCTGCGCTTTCGAAGCAGCGATGCGCGGCGCCGACCGCACGATCCACGTCGGCGATGTCGCAGCCCGGCAGCTGCATGATCACCCGCCCGGTGGCCGGATCGATCGCATCGAATGGGGCGGCAGTGCCGAGCGGCTCGACCAGTGCCCCGTCGATCAGCAGTCTACCGGTCGGGAGAGTGGGGGAGAAGGGTGCGGTCATGGGTGGCTCCGAACGGAGAAGAGGGGCACGGTCATTCGCCAACCGGGCCTTCGACGTGGGTGGACCCGACGCCGGCATAAATCGCCGGGCGGCAGCGCCGGAGGTAGGTACCATGGGCGAGGCCTGCGGCGGCGATGGCGATGAACAGCAGCGGCAGGCGGTTGATCACCGGCAACGTGGTGCCGGTCAGCGTGGCGTAGTTGGCCAGCGACAGCCACGTCGCCACGGCGATGATCACCCCGCTCAGTAGCGGGGCCAGGGTCTTGCCCGCCGAATATTCGCCGCGCCGCGCGAAGAACAGCGGGATCGCCAGCGAGGTGGCAGTGAGCAGGATCTCGAGACCCACTGCACCCATCGACGACAGGCTGGTGGCGAGCGAGAGCAGCGGGTCGAGCCCGGCCAAGGCGAACAGCGCGATCACCAGCGCGAGTATCCCGGCGAGCGCGAGGCAGGCCATGTAGGGTGAGCCGTGGCGCGGGTGAACGCGGCCGAGCACGGCGGGGATCAGCCCATCGCGCGCGAGAGCGAAAAAATAGCGCGCGATGTTGTTGAAGAAGCCCAGTGCGGCGGCGAACAGGCTGGTGATCGTCAAGAGGCTGAGCGCGTCACGCCCGAATTGGCCGAGCGTGCGAAACGCGATGCCCGAGACGAGGTGGCCGGGATCGGCAGCTGCCACTGCCTTGATCTGTGCCGGGCCTACCGCCAGCACCAGGCACCACGATGACAGCACGTAGAAGGTGCCCAGTACCAGCACTGCGCCATAGGTAGCGCGCGGGATGGTCACGGCGCGGTTGCGCGCTTCTTCCTGATAGATTGCGGTCGCTTCAAAGCCGATGCAGCCGTTGATGGCATAGATGACGGCGATGCCAAGGCCGGGCGCAAAGATCGTCGCGGGGGCAAAGCTGCCGAAATCGAGCCCGGCCCAGCCGCGTTGCCACAGGATCAGCGCGTCGATCACGGCGATGAGCCCTACCTCGAGCAGCAGTGCCGCGGTCAGCACCTTGGCCGCCATCGTGATCCTGTGATACCCCAGCCAGGCAATCGCTGCGATGCTCGCGGCCGCCCATAGCACCCACGAGGTGGCGATGCCGGTCAGCGTGGCGAACACGTCAGCGGCGAAATAGCTCATCGCTCCCAGCACCGAGGCGGCGGCACAGGTATAGGCAACCACTGCCGTATAGGCCGCAGCGATGCCGGCCTCCTTGTTGAGGCTGGCGGCAATATAGGCATAGAACGCGCCGGCATTGCGCACGTGCGGGATGATCCGCACATACCCCACCGCGAACAGCAGCATGACCGCACACATCGCGAGTTGCGCGCCGGGCATCCCGGCGCCGTTGCCAAAGGCGAAGGCGAGGGGGATAATTCCGGCCAGCACACCCATCGGTGCGGCGCAGGCGAGGATCATGAAAATGATGTCGCCGGTCCCCAACATGCCGGAGAACAGGCCGGGCTCGGCGGCGGCGTCTTGGTCGGATCTGTGCATGAATGCTCGATTGTGGGGGGCTGGGTGCATCGCCAGCACCCGATGATGCAACACTGGCAGGTTTGCCACCACACGGTATTGCACTTGCGCCGGGATACCTTGTATTTTCGGCCAGGCCCCCGGTGCACAGGGCCTGCCTGCTTGCCAGCAAGGCAGCATTGGGCAAGCCTGTGCCGATCACGACCATGATCAGGGAAGCCCCGCCGATGACGACCATGACGCCGACGTTCACGCGCCGGAAATCAGCCCGGGCCGCCGCGCTTGCAGCACTCGCGCTCGTGCTGGCCGCCGTGCCCGCGCAGGCAGCAGATACCACCGTTGCGGCATCACCCCCTGCCGCGGAAAAGGCGCCTGATCCGGCTGTCGCCGCCGCCGTGATGCAGACCGTGCACCACTATGTTGACAGCCTTAACCGAGGCGACAACGCCGGCGTCATCGCCAGCTGCGCACGCGAAGCCGCTATTGTCGACGAGTTTGCACCGTACGAATGGCACGGCGCCGATACTTGCGCCCACTGGCTGGCTGCGCTCACCGCGCATAACGCCGCTATCGGGCTGACCAAGGGCGTCAACACGCTGCGCAAGCCCCGCCGTGTCGACGTGACGGGGGATCGCGCCTACGTCGTCGTCCCGGCCGACTTCCGGTATACCCTCGGCGGCCAGCAAGGTGCCGAGGTCGACGCCACGTTCACCGTGGCGCTGCACAAGGAAGCCGCTGGCTGGCGCATCACCGGCTGGGCCTGGTCTCGCCCCGAGTTCGACTTCGACTATTGAAGGCAGCGGGTGGGTTTGCTCCCGCTCACGCCTCCGGCATTAGCGCGATGACGCGCAGCGGGCTGCCCGAGCCGCCCTTGATCTTGAGCGGGGCGGCCACGATCACGCTGCCGAAGGTCGGCAACTGGTCGAGGTTGGTCAGGCACTGTAGCCCGAAACGGCCATTGCCGTGCAGGATCGAATGGGCGGGCAGCGGTTCGGCAAAGTGGCTGGCCTGCCCGGCATCGGTGCCGACCGTCTCCACGCCCAGGCCCACGCAGTCGCGCGCGTGGACGAGGAAGCGCATCGCATCGGCATCGGGGCCAGGCGAATGCGCGCCATCATCCTGCAGGTTGAGATAGGCAAGGGTGCCCACACGCTTGGACCAGTCGCTGCGCAGCAGGATCCAATGGCGCGGCGGGATAGCGCCGTGTCGGGACTCCCAATGCTCGAGGAAGGCGCGTGTCACCACGAAGTCGGCGTCGGCGGCGGCCGCGGCGCTGATATCGATCACCACGGCGGGATAGACGAAATCGCGCGCCGCGACTGCGTCGACCGTGCCATGCGGTACGTCGCGCCCGGTGATCCAGTGCGCCGGCGCATCGAAATGCGTGCCAGTGTGCTCGTTCATGGTGATCCGGTTCCAGTACCAAGCCGGCCCGTCCGCATCGTAGCGGGAGACCGTCTCCATCCGGAACGGCTCGCATTGCCCGAACTCGGACGGCAAAACGATCACCGGGAAATCGGACGACAGGGTATTGGCCAGATCGACCACGCGGATCGCCCCGCTGGCAAGCTGTGCGACAAGATCGGTAAGCAGCGACGTCATGGTTGGGTCTCCCTGGCAAAGAGGGCCGGATCGTCGAGCCAGCGGCGCATCGCCTCGCGCGCCACCTCGCCCACGCAGGTTTGTTCGCGTCCCTGCGCCAGCGCGTCGAGCACGGCGGCGGCAAGGCGCGCGGGCGCTACCTTGGGCGGGGGCAGTGCTTGGTGGTCGGCATCGTCGGTCGGCCCGGTGAACACTTCCAGGACGCGCACGCCGGTGCTGCGCATCTCGTGGCGAAAACTTTGCAGCAGCGAGAGGCGCGCAGCCTCGGCGGCGGCAAATCCAGCATGGCCGGCATCGCCCGCCAGCGCCTTGACCGACAGCACATCGAGAAACGCGCCGCTGGGCCGGCCGGCAAGAATTGGCGCCGTCGCTTGCGCCAGGCGCGCGAGCCCCATTGCCGAAACCTCGAGCGCGCGGTGGTGGGCCAGGAGATTGCCGTCGTGGCTCACCCCCCCGGCGCGCACATGGCGCGCGGTGTTGATGACGATGTCGAGCGGACCGCCGATCCGGCTTATCGTCTCGGCAACCGAGACAGGATCGGTCACATCGAGTGGAAGCGGCTGGACCCCGGGCAGGCCCAGGACGGGATCGTGCGCATCACGCACCGGCGCGGGGCCGGGCAGGCCGGCAACCACCAGGCGTGCGCCAGCGGCGGCAAGTGCGCCGACCAGCGCGCGGCCAACCGGCTGGCGGGCATCGCTGACGAGGACAGTTGCCCCTGCCACTGGCACCACGAAGGTGCGTCCCTGGGGATCGGCGGACATGCTGGTGGCTCCTTGTTCCGGCTGTGG